>CALKOP010000180.1 GCA_938091155.1 uncultured Flavobacteriales bacterium
GCAGTTGCAAGATCAATTCCAGGTTGTTTAAACATGCCACCGGAATCGCCTAAAATGCCATCTACAAGGTGAAGTATCCCAACTCCTGCTGATATTCCTAAATAACCAGCTAGACCGGTTAAGATAATTGCTTCAAGAATGATTTGAGAAACAATTGCAAACGGTGTTGCACCAATTGCCTTGCGAATACCAATTTCTTGAGTTCTTTCTCTAACTACAATCAGCATTATATTACTAACACCAATAATTCCAGCTAGTAGCGTTCCTATACCAACTACCCAAACAAGAATACGGATTGCATTAAAAAGTCCCGAAATTTTTTGAAATTCCTTATCGGCATTCCAACCTCCAATAGCTCGTGGATCATCAGGATGAATATTATGAACCCTTTTTAAAATCTCCCGTGCTTCCATTTCCACATCACTGGCAAGGAAATCAGATTTGGCCATGATAGAATACCATCCAACACGGTCTCCTTGATTAAAGGCCTGCTGAAAGGTGGATAGGGGAGTAATGATGCTTTCTAAATCTCTTTCGTTATATCCAGAAGTAAACTCCAAGTCATGAACACCAACAACCATGAAATAGATTCCATTAATGTTTATCCATTCCCCAATTGGATTCTCTTTTGGATCAAATAGTACATCGCGCACTCGTGCTCCAATTACAGCGACTTTTCTTCTGTCTTTGAGGTCGAGCTTGTTGATCCATCTACCTGCTACGATCTTCTTGGGTGATATTTCAATGATTTCAGGAACGTCACCTGAGACACCAAAGCTATTTCCGGATTTATTTCCTCTTGTAACATAACTAGAGGAACGATATCCACCTAGTTGACGTTTTGGTGCGATTACTGCCGCACTTTTAAGTTCACGTTTTAGAGTTTCGGTATCACCGTTTGTAAAGGATACTCCTCTTCCTTTTTGAAAACCTTTATAAGGCATGCTAGTGCTACCACCCCACATGAAGAAACTGTTTGTAGCAAAACTCCCAAAACTTGAGAGCACTCCCGTGCGAAGACCATTTCCAGAGCCCATAAGAACAACTAGCATAAACATACCCCAGAACACACCGAAGGCCGTCAGGAGTGTTCTTAGAACATTCTTACTGAGCACATGATAGATTTCCTGCCAACGATCTGAATCGAACATATTAATCTTCTCTTAAAGCGTTAACAGGTTGAATGTTTGCGGCCCTCAAAGCGGGAAATAGACCAGCTAAACTACCCGTGATAACAAGTAAAAATGTTGCGTTAATCGCCACTTGGATATCTACTTCAGGATTAGAAAAGTAATCACTGCCACTAATTAGTGAACCCGACCACTCTAAGAGAAGAACGCCTAGGGTTAATCCAATATAACCCGCAATGGTTGTAATGAAAATGGACTCTTGCATGATCAATCCAATAATGCTGGCGGATGATGCGCCTAAAGCTTTTCGAATACCAATTTCCTTTGTACGTTCTTTTACCACAATCATCATTATGTTACTGACTCCAACAATTCCTGCGCAAATGGTTCCAAAACCAATGAACCAAATAAATATTTTAATACCAGCAAAAAGACTTGCAAATTTTTGGTAAAATTCTGCGCGGTTTCTTATAAACACAGCTTTTTCATCTGAAGGGTCAAATTCAAGCCTAGATGCAAGTCTAGATCGTATTTGATCAACAATTATATTAGCCTCATCAATGGTGGCGTCACCTGTGGTCATTGCAAGTCTATCAACGTAATTTGGATTACCAAACACCATTTGATGTGTAGAAAGTGGAATCCACGTTCTACGGACATCTTTATCTCCACCTTCATCCATGTAAAATCCAATCACTAAAAAAGGAATGCCGTTAATATTAATGTATTCTCCTTGGGGGTTTTTTTCTCCAAAAAGCTCAATTTTCATGTCTCTTCCTAGGCAGGCTACCTTTCTTTTTTCCTTAATGTCTTGCTCGTTAATAAATCGACCTCCTAGTATTTCAATTTGTTCTGCCACCTTTTCATCAGGCAGGCAACCAAGTACCCCAAAGCTTCCTGTTTTGTCTTGATAGCCTACTCGGGTAATTCCATTTAGGTATTTTCTTGCACTGATATTTTCAATGCCTCGTATGTTATTCTTGATGTCCTCAAAGTCTTCGTTGCGGAGTTTTATTTCCCTTTCTGCGTTATAACCGGCATACGGGATTGAGGTTTTTCCTGGAATTACCCAAACGGAGTTAAGTGCATCTCCCTTAAATTGATTTTCAGTACCATGTTGCAATCCTTCACCTGCACCAAGTAAAATGATAAGCATAAGAATTCCCCAGGCTACACTAAAGCCTGTCAAAAATGTGCGCAACTTGTTTTTACGAATTGTGCTGAAAATTTCTTGCCACTTGTCGAGGTCAAACATGAGCTGAAACAGTTTCAGTTATTTTACCGTCAACCAGTATTATTTGCCTATCGGTCATATCGGCAATGTCTTGCTCATGAGTTACAATGAGTACGGTAATTCCAAGTTTATTAACATCACGGAAAATGTCCATTACTTTTTTTGATGTGGCAGAATCAAGAGCACCCGTTGGCTCATCTGCGAGAATCAGTTTGGGTTGAGATATCAATGCACGTGCTATTGACACGCGTTGTTGCTGACCACCAGATAATTCGTTGGGCATGTGTTCAGCCCAGTCCAATAGACCGACCTTGTCAAGATATTCGAGGGCTATTTTGTTTCGCTTTTTTCTGGGAATTCCCCGATAGTATAGAGGTAATGCTACGTTTTCTACTGCATTTTTATAACCTAATAAATGAAAAGATTGAAAAATGAATCCGATAAACTCATTGCGATACTTCGCAGCTTGCTTTTCTGATAAAGATTTGATCAACGTGTCGTCAAGCCAATATTCTCCGCTGTCATATTCATCCAGAATACCCATAATGTTCAGCAGGGTGGATTTTCCTGATCCTGATGAACCCATTATTGAAACCAATTCACCACTCTGAATCTCAAGATTTACATCCTTTAATACATGTAGCTGGTGATTATTAGTCGAGTAAAGTTTATTGATGTTCTTCAGCGAAATCATGGGCTAAAGTTAATTGCTAAATCGAAGTTGTAATCAGTTGTTTCGCTAAGGTTAACCGCTGAACTGATGGTTGGTTTAAATGCGAGGTTAAGCGGATACAAAAAAAAAGCGGCCGAAGCCGCTTTACTTTTATTCTTGTCTGAATTACTCTTCGCAAGTACAGTCATAGGTTACTGAAACGGACCATGCCTCACCGCTGTATGAATTGGATTCGCTGAATTCGTTGCTTTGAGCTTCCCACTCAACCACTTCGGCATCAAAATCGCCTCTCCTTGCACATACCTCTTCAGATTTTTCATCAAAGTTGGTGATGTAGGCCGCCTCTAAGAAATCTTGGTCTTGTTGTGTCATTGTAGATGGGAAATCAAAAAAGCTACTTTCTGTGCATTTGCAATCTGTGCATTTTTGACATGAAGAGAATCCTATTGCTGTGATTGTAAGGGCTATAATGTATTGTGTTTTCATTTTCTTGTCTTTTTACAAAGGAATGAATTTAAATTATTAGGCAAGAAAAAAGGCGGTCTGTAAGGACCGCCTTTTTTAAGAATAAGAACAATTTACTTACTGCTTGATAAGTGTGTTCACAGAAGAGTTTCCGTCAACACTGATCTTCACAAGGTAAGAACCTGAAGCAAGTTCAGTTAAGTTAATCTCGCCATTGATCTGACCAGCAGCAACAATCTGAGAAGCTAATACTCTACCTGCAATGTCCATAACTTGAACAGTACCTTGAGCTGAAGCAGCTCCAGCAAGAACAAAGTTCACATTGTCATTAGCAGGATTAGGATACAGCCCAAAAGAACCTTCAGCAATGGCATCGATTCCAAGCGGATCTGGAGTGTAATCCTTCTGCTTCACATCTACACCACAACCGTTGTCGATTGAAAGAGTAACAGTGTAAGTAGTTGGATTGTTAGGATCGCTCCAAGGATACACTACCTCCGCCGTAGGAGTAGTCGCTGTCAAGTTGTTGTATCAAAAATCCCAGTTATACGTAGTATTTTGAGATATGAACAATGAACTTGTACCATCAAAGAAGT
>CALKOP010000181.1 GCA_938091155.1 uncultured Flavobacteriales bacterium
GGTTAGCGAAGAAGGTTGGGTAGACATTTGGGTGTCTGATTCAGCAGAAAATGCAGATTTAAGCAGACTTGTGTATGAAGGAAAAATCAGCAATTTTCCAGTAAACATTCCAGATTGTGAGTCCTCTACAGATAGCACCTTGGATATTACAAGGTTTCCAGGTGAATATTATTTTGAAATTGAAACACAAACAGGTAAGCGCGATTGGGGCTGGGTAATATATCGGGAAGAAGGCTGTAGATTACTTGACATACTCTAGCTAAAGATGAAGCCAAGTCGAAATACAATTCGATTATATTCTGTTCGAATAAGTCCTGTGTCTCCTTCGGAAAACCACCAATAGTTTTGATTCGTTATACTCTGTTGATATCGATAGCCCCCAGAGAATGTCAGTCCAATGTTTTTAGAGACTTGATTTTTGATACCAACCATTGGATTAAACATGACTCCTCCTCTATTGATTCGTTTACCATCGTTTCCTATTGAATTTTCAAGCGGAACTCCGTAGCCTCCTTGGAGGGCAATAAATGGAGTGAATCTCTTTTTAAGAAGATAGTATTGACCTTCAATAAAAACTGGTGCTAGTGGGACACTAAAACTCTCTATTCCAACGCCTAAACCAAGGCTCCAGTTCTCATTAAATCGATATCCAGAGACCGTTTGCGCACTTATTGTAACCGTTGAATAAACCCCATCATTCCCCATCAATAAGCCCAGGTCAGAGATATTATAATAACCCGAGCTTTTACTTAATTCGACCTGCTTTGATTCTTTCTCTGGCCATGATTGTACATCTTGGACATTTTCTGCTTCAAATACCCATTGGCTTCCATCGCTTGTTTGCACGCGCACCTTGGTTGAGTCAGTAATTGGCAATACAATGCCTTTAATAATTGAGCCATTTGTTAAAGTAACTGCCTGCTGAGATTGACTTACATTGCAATATCCTATTAGTAGTACAATCATGGATACAAACTGAAAATTACACCCAATTAGGTTTAAATGAATCATTGGACTTGAATTTGACTTATTAGTTTAATATCCTCTAAATCAGAGTAATCGTACTGAAAAAACCCATCCTCACCTATCATGAGGAGAATGCTTTCCATAGGAATTACATCATAGGACTGAATATCTGCAAAGTGAGCAATTTGGTTACCGGTAATATTCCATTTATCAGTTGCATCATAGATTTTTAGACCGTCTGAACCGTCACAAATAAAGAGGACGTTATTACTGATTCCCAGACCGCGGGGATTTGTCAGCTGATAGGAAGCAATTAAACTAGGATTACTGATATTACTTACGTCCAACACGTCTAATTGATTTGCCCATCCGCCACAGTTACTACCTGTGCGCAGCGTAACATAAGCAATGTCATTTTCAACAACAACTGGGTCACAACTCGTGACATGGTTAAAGTCAGAAATGAAATTAGGATTCAATGGATTATTCAATCCATAAATGGCCATACCAGAAGTGGTGCCGATAAACAGTCGATCGTCCATGGGAAAAATCGTTTCGACAACTCTATTGACAGCCAGCGAGCTAGTTAGAGACGGATTGCCCAAGTCTACCAAGTCATATGTTTGCAATTCAGTTTCATTCAGGGCGTAAAGCGCTGAACCATAGGTTGTGAATCTTGCCATTGACCCGCTGGTCCCATTGTTCGTAGTTGGCGCACTCAGCGGCATAACACCATCATTTCCTATTGTTGAAAAATTCTCTTGTATGCCAAAACCTCCACTTCTAGACCATTGGTCTACTTCTCGCTTTTCTGTTATTTGTTCCACTTTCCAATCAACCACTACTCCCAATAACGGATCTATATCAGCCAATGGGAATTCATTATTCGTTGGAGGTAAAATCTGAATAAAGGCATCGTTGTCTCGATCAATTAATTGTGCGTTATTAATATCCGAAATATCTATAGAGATGAGGTCTCGATAACTGTCGGCATATAGGACCATTCCTCTCGATGCAATATCAATTACACCTGGAACTACTATATAGGCAAGGTTGATTGGGTTACTATGATCTGAGTTATCAAATATGTGAATGCCTTTGAATTGATCTACAATGAATAAACGATTGTCGTTTATATGAAGCTTTCCGGGAGAATTAAGTGGTTTTGCAGATTTCGAAGCAATAAGTGCGTTTAACTCAACCCTAGTGCTATAGATTGGCACGTTCGCATTATATGTGATTTCCTCAATGTATTTATCTTGACAAGCATTGAATGCTAGTCCAAGAATGAAAAAGAATAGTATACGCTTCATATGCTTTGTATTTAAGATGATTTATGTATTGGATGCTTTTGTATGAGAATTCCTTGCATGGTTTGAAACTATTTCAAATTAAGTCGCACACCAAGATCAAGTGTAGGCCAAATTACTTGTTGATTTCGAATGTTTTCTTGTACGTTGACGTTCACTAGCCAGCTGTTAACACGAGGTTCAATGAAAATCCCCAATGCCTTACTTATTCTATATTCAGCTCCAATTCCAAATGACGCCCCAAGTTGAGTTCCTTGAGCTTTGGTTTTGGTAATCTGCTTTGATTGTTCGGTATTGCCAATGTAAGTTGTTAATATGCTTCTGGAAGCGATTCCCTTTTCTACCAGGGCTCCTTGGGAAGTATACAATCCAAATCTCTTTCGGTCAATAATGGAAAGGTTTAGTAAAATTGGAACACCAATAAAGTGATCCGTATATCGAGTCATTCTTTTTACTCCACCAGAATGGGACTCTCCATTTGATGGTAGCAATGAATAAGAAAGCCCAATTTCCAGGCTAAACCGTTTTGCGAATTTCCAATTGCCCCTGAATCCAATAACAAACGGTGACAAATAAGTAAGTTCCTGAATTGAACGCTGGTCGCTAACACCCATTGTTACAACATTTTCTTGTGTTGCAAGCCCATCAGACTGAGTGCCAAAACTGTTATTCGTTTGTTCACTGGAGCTTGAGGAGCCGAGATTAGCAGCAAGTCCCCAATCAGAATGGCTAGTATTATCCCATTCTTGCCAGTCGACTTCCGAATCATCGTACACCTTTATTATGTCTTCATCTCTATATGCAACCAAACAGGTGTCCCATGACCTGGACAATTGGTTTTTGATCATTTTTAAAAGTAATTCTCGGTTGTCTGTTGGATTAGCATCAGCTCCATTGATGGCTGCATAAACTTTATCGATTGAGTGATGTTGAGCTGGGCCTGCAGAGTGGTTAGTTGCAGAAACAATTACCGAGTTATCACTATCCACTATCGTTTGATTAGAATCTATAACAGCGATTGAAATCAGTTTTTCAACTCCTTTATTATCGTTGTATTCCGCAGTTCTAAATATCGGATTTTCCTCGGAACAATCTTCGAGATAGACATCGCTAGCAGTCGCGAATGCTCCGAACCTCGGGTTATATGTTGTGTTATAATCAAAAACATCTAGACCAAACATAGCTATGACAATAATAGCCGCAGCTCCATTCCACCACCACCAAGCTAAACCCCCCTTGGCACTTGACTTTAATGTGGCTTCGATGTTTTGCCAGACCATAGAATCCGCATTGTCCTCCATACCTTCAAACATGCCTTGCATTAAAGATTCAAACGAGTCCTTATTTGTATTCAAATTATCCATTAGCTGACGGCCTTAACGTTCATTTTTTTTTCCGTTTCTATTAATCTTCGTAAAAGTGTCTTAGCTCGATGATATTGGGAATAAGATGTGTTTACGGAAATACCCAATTGACCTGCAATTTCTTTATGTGTATATCCTTCTATCGCAAACAAATTGAATACCATCCGATAAGCTGTTGGTAGACTTTGGATAGTCTTTAAAATATCCGCAGCTTGCAATTCTTCCTGTGCATTGGCTCTATGATCAACAATCATAAGAGACTCTTCTACAAATGTCGTGGCCAGTTCCTTTTTCTGTTTTCTGAGTATTTCCAATGCTGAGTTAACCACAACCCTTCTTACCCATCCTTCAAAGGAGCCTTCTCCTTTATATGTATCAATCTTTTT
>CALKOP010000182.1 GCA_938091155.1 uncultured Flavobacteriales bacterium
GGGGGGGGTAAATGATAGAAATAACAGCCCGAGGCTCAACGTAATTAATCGAAACATTAGTCTTCTCTTCTTTGAGTCATATAAGAACCAAACCTGTTCCCGTTCTCGTCGAGAATGTACAAGCGATCAGTAGCTTCATCATACTCGTACGTCCAATCATCAGATCGCTCATCTAGATCTATGACAATGTTGTTTCCATTAGCTGTGTATGACCCTTCTTCGATATTAGATATTCCGCTTGAAAACGCTTGAACGCTCGCAAACCAAAGGTATTGAACGTCTCCATCCTCAAAGATGAAGTTTCTAAGCCCGTCGGACGACATGTACACGTGGCCATCAATAGCTGTGGAAGAATTTTTTTCAGATTCCGGCAAGATTGCCATCAAACCAAGAAGTGCGGCCATGATTAATCCTCCAATTAAAATTGGACGCATGCCAAGTTTTTTGTTTTCTGGTTGATCGGAGTTTGATAACTCTTTATCCACATTTTCGATTTTCTTCTCGAGGCTATCCGCCCCTTTATCCAGACTATCGATTCCTTTATTGAGTTTGTTAGTTAAATCATCCATTAAATTGCCCATCAGTTTTGAGATTTATTTTTGAATATTCATAAAGCTAGGAGAATATTGGCTTTCATTTTTTGAAGGTATAGATGCCTTAATTTAAAAGACTAATTAAAACGTAATTTAAGTATATATATATATTCACGCGGATTCTAAATTGGACAGTTTATTAAATTCATACCATGAATTTACGATCTCTCTTTATTTTATGGGCAATGGTGCTTGGTTCATTATATGGCAGTGCCATTGAGCCCTTTCAAATTGATACTGCTAAGATCCATCAAGAGATAAAGCTAATTGGTGATGAGGGTGTATATACCTCATTTCACCATGATTTTTTCAGAAGCATTGTCTTCAAAAACGATTCAATTGTATTCTACAATCCGAATGGAACGCTTCATTTGTACCTGATTCAACTGGGAAAAACACCACGCGTTACTAAGCTTTCAAAAAGCAAATTTCACGGGCATAATTTTCAAAGATTCTTATTTCTTCATAAGAATATCGTTTACAGTTATGGCGGGGAAGGTTTGTTCAATGTCAATCCTAATTTGATTTACTTCGACACCAATTCAGGCGAGTGGTTTAAAAGAGAAATCAAAAACTATCCATTCGACACAAGGAGTGTCACGAACTCCTGGTTGCTAGGGGACTCCTTGAGAGTTATCTTAAATCATAGTACGGAGTATGATGAAAATGCAGCCCAAGCATACAAGAAGTATTCATACGGTTATGTTGATCTTGATGAATTCGAGTATCATGAGCGGCTAGAGTTGAGTAATTCCTATCATTCAGAATTCGAAATTCCAGAACCTAATTTCTTTTATCAGTCCGATCGATTTGATCTTTTCGGATATAAGAACACCCAAGATGAGTGTGTGTATTCAATATTGGACAAAAGATCTGGTGACTTTTCCATGACACCAGCGCTAGTCAATCTCAGTTGCGTCAATGGTCTTAATTATCATTATATAGTTGACGCCAGGCTATTTTCTAGGGATAATAATGGCAAAATTGACTCATTCGACATTAATTCTATGATCGCTCTCGGAGGGAGGAATCTATTTAATGGTAAGAATGGAAAGTCTCATCCGCCTTATCAGTACATTATTCTGGCAATAACTTTATCTGTACTTTTCCTGATATGGCTTCTGTATTGGTGGATGAAGAAGAATTCAACAGCTTCTGAAGAACTAGGGATTCTGGAAATAGAAAATTGTTTGAGTCTCTTAAAAGGGGCGCAGATAGGTAAAGAGGAGCTAGATCAGGCTTTGGGGATATCCCACTATTCCTATGAAACTATTAAACAGAAAAGAAGTGTCTTGCTCAAGGAAATAAATTTGAGAGGTGTTTTGACAATTACTAGACGGAAGAAGCAGGAAGATAAGCGGTCGTATGAATATTTTATTTTGAAATAAATGGCGGAAAACGCACTGAAAATATGCTATCGGAGCGTTTTCTCTTTAAAAAGGAACCCAACTGAATGCAGAGAGATTTAGTTAGGGTTACTTAATACGTAAGGTCTTAGTAACCCATCATGCAAGAGAAAATCAATTTAGAATAACACCCAATGATGTATATGCTGGTATAACAAACGCATTGCTCACTGATACGGAATTAACAAGGTATGCTAACGCGGCGGCTGGCTAGAGCAGATCGGGTTGATGGGCTTTAGTCTAATACTTTTTTACCCTCGCTGATCTCTAAAATTATTTGCTTCCATCCGCCACCTGTTATTTCATAATCTCCTTCCCACTCATACCCTTGACTACTTTGCGCATAATAAGAATAAGTGCCTTTTGGTTTTTCCAATATAATCTCTGCGTGTTTTTCCCCCGGGCCAGAGTGACAACTCCATACAGCCTTCACAGTTCCAAGTTTCTCACCTTCTTTGCCACCATCAAATACGCTTATCTCACCAAGAGGCCCCATATCTCCATCTGCAGATTTCACTGCATTTGAAGCAAAAAATATTACATGTGCAGGCTGAGTTGAACGAATAGAATCCTCGTATGCCCGAATGGAATCTCGAGTCTTTTGATGTTTCTCATATTCAATCTCAGCTAACTGATCTTCTTTTTGTTCTTGTTCAATGGCTTTGCTGCTTTGCCCTCGATATTTAAAGCTTAATGAAATTGCTTCATATCCATCATATCCACCAACAGGGGGCTCAAAATTCTTAATTACCTTATGTTTTGTACTTACTTCAAAAGCGCTTTCTATTGGCACGAAAAATTCAGCACTCCCATCTTGATTGGTTTTTTCAATTAAGGTATCTCCAGAGTCTAAAACAGTAAATATGCTTTCTTGACAAACTGGTTTGTTTCGATAATCTCTAAAGTTAAAAGTGAATTTTATAAACCTGCAGGTGTATCTAGTTCCAGTCCATGTAGCATAACCCCTTCTGCTTAAATTGATTAAAAGTTCATTTTTTAAATCACCACAGTTTAGCATGAATTTATTCCCAATAGGTAGCAATGTTTTTAAAACACCCTTATAATCAGTTGTCGCTTTAAACTCTTTCATACTGCTATCGATAAACTTAACTTCAGCATTTTTGTATGGAGAGCCATCAGGATTAAGCACTTTGAGGATTACAAGTGTTTTGTCACTGGAGGGAGATAAGTTTCCTTGACCAACCGCTGCTGAAGTAAAGGACATTAGTACCAAATGGATGTATAGAATATTTTTAATCATGAAATTCATTTAATTGTGATTCACGCTGACTGATAGCGCTTTCCAAACTCTTTCGAATTTTAGGGGTTACTCATTTTTACAATTCTAAATAGCGAAAATGTTCTTTGTTTTTATCCTTACCGTGATGATTAATGCCTCTTATTCATTAGCATCAATTTTTCTTAGACGCAAAGACCTCGCCAAACTGCGTTTTAATGTAGTTTAGATTTTGTTTGCTACCGTTTTAGTATTCTAAAATTAATGTTGCCCACTTCATGTGGAACAATAATTTCAATGACTTTTTTCGTATTTCCGCTAAACTAATTGGGTTGCCTTTTGCTAGATGAGTTGTCTCAGAAACATTGAACTTAAGTTCCGATTCTTTCCTTACTTGACTGAGAATTAAGAGGTCAAGGAGGCTCTAAATACTCATTCTTGAGGTTGTTCCCAACAACCGACCCAACACTGACTCTAGATTACGCGCCCTCAGGGGGGCAAACTTTAGGCGCATCATCCTAGATTAAATCAACTACCCCTAAGTCTAAAAAATAGAATAGGGATGTTGCAAGTTCCCCTTCCTATGAGCTTTCAACGAAAAGTTTTTAGAGGACTTCAAAGAATACCTGCTTACTAACAGGAGCAATAAGAGTAACAAAACAACCCTTTCACAAAATTCAGCTGTTTCTTATTTCAACAAGATTAAAGCTGCACTAAAGGAAGCCTGCAAAGACGGGATTTTACAACCTGACACAATTAATGCGACAGAACCTTAAAAGGGCTTGATTAGTAGATATCGCTAAAAAATATTACAGTTAGTAGGCCAATAATGCCTAGCATCTTCTTATTAATTAATCAAGGAATTCTGCGCCCTTATTTTGACAATCCGAATTTGATCTCCACTCTTCTGTTTTGGGCTCTTCCTGATGCTTGCGAGTTATCTGCTATTGGATTTTTCGAGCCAAGACCAATAACTTGCAATCTTGCGGCAGATATTCCATTCTTAATTAAGAAGTCTTGAACATATTTAGCTCTCCGCTCAGAAAGCAACAGATTGAACTCAGACTCACCATCTGAACTTGCGTAGCCAATTAACTCGATTGATTTATCCGTATTTGTCGCTAAAAATTCCATGAGTTGAAACATTTTCCCCTTAGCCTCGTAATCTATAAAGGAACTAGCTCTAGAGAAATTGGCGACAACAACAAAGTCTTGGAATTTGATTTTTTCAGCGGGTAATACTGAAGGTGACCCAGAGACTGTTGAAATCTCGTTAGTTGCATATCTTTTATTAGCCTGAGACTTCTCTTTTCTAAATGAAGATTTGGGATTTTCTTCTGGTCCTCGCACAGGGCTCATCGATTCATCAATTGAATTTGATGTAGACGCCATTTCTGCTTTATCATTTTGGCCATCGTTATCCGAGTCTGGGTTTAACCTGTCTGTTCCTGCTGTCATTTCTGCAAGATTTGATAAACCATCACCATCATTGTCGGAACCATCATCTTTTGGATCAGATGGGTCCAAGCCATTAGATTCCTCAAACTCATCGCTCAGTCCATCACCGTCAGTATCTTCATAAACATCTGACTTATCTGTTGGGCTTGAGTTTGAAGCTATTTCTGCCCCATCATTTTGGCCAT
>CALKOP010000183.1 GCA_938091155.1 uncultured Flavobacteriales bacterium
GCTAAATCTATTTTGTCCTTTTCTGTTAAACTAGGTAAGGAAAGTTTTGATTCGGGTAGGTTGACTCCTTTTCTAGGTTTCAACAGCCCGCCTTGAGTCACCACGGTGATGACATCATTATCTTCAATTCCTGTGACTCGAACGCTTAGTTTCCCATCGTCTAAGAGTATGTTTTCGTCAATTTTAACGTCACGTTCAAGATTAGGGTAGCTGATAGATACTCGACCTTCTTTGCCAATAATGTCGTCACTTGTTAATCTCAGTTCATCCCCCTTTTTAAGTAGAAAGGATTCTGTTTCTAATAACCCAATTCGGATTTTGGGACCACTTAAATCCGCAAGAATCGCGGTATGAGTGTTTAATTCACCATCGATATCCCGAAGTATTCCGATAACCTTTTCATGTATGGAGTGTTCACCGTGTGAAAAATTCATTCGTGCAACGCTCATTCCAGCATTAATCATGTCAGTGAGTTTTTCTTTTGAGGAACTTGCTGGACCTATGGTCGCAACTATTTTTGTTTTGTTTTTTACCATACCTGTATTTGGCGAAATTAGTCTTGCGGTTCTATTGGAAAACATGCGTTTTCGTTAATCGTCAACAAGTTAGTATTCAAACAGCGTAAACTGAATTTTATGAAACGGATTGTTGTCTAAAGGTGATAATAGTTGTATCGTTTCAAGTGTTTGCAGCTTCTGAGTAAATAGGTCCAAATCGAATAAATCTATATATCCTTCCACAAGTATGAACATGTTGAATTGCTTGTATTGTTTAATCAAAGGAATGCGATCGCTGAGATTGTTTAATAGGAAGTAATTTAAGTGATGTTGCGCGTCATGATGTTTAAACAGGGGATAGAAATGCGGGATTCCTAGTTTATCTACAATTTCAATTTGAGATCGTTTAAACTCAAATCGTAATAGCTGATTAAGAAACCAGGCCATGCGGAAATCTTTTTGATGACAACTGAGCCCAAAACTCAAGAACTCATAGTCGTCCTCAATAATTAGCCGATGCTTAGACATTAATTAAACCTAGTTGGTGAAACGCAATTTTTGCGGCCTCTTTTTCCGCTTTTTTCTTAGATCGTTCTTTTGTTTTTGATTTTACATCTCCATCAAGTGTGAATTCACAAATAAAACCTTCCCATTCGGTAGAGCAGGGGTAGGTGATAAATTCAAAGTCACGTTTCTTTTGCTGTGCCCACTCGATGAGTTGACTTTTAAAATCAATTGAATTCGATACAACATGATCGATATCCAAATATTTTTTCAGTAAATGATTTTCAATACTCTTTTTTGCTGCGTTGAAACCTCGGTCTAAGTAAATAGCACCAAGCCATGCTTCTAAAGCGTTCCCGACTATTTTTCCGTTGGAATCATCCTGACTAATGCGCGCCTCTATCATTGCATCTAGCTTCGCATTTAAGCCTACTTCGCTTAAGGTTTGCCGGTTTACAATTCTTGCCCTGATTTTGGTAAGCGCACCTTCATCAGCATCTGGAAATTTGCAGAAGAGATAGTCTGTAACTACCGTGTCAAGGACTGCATCACCCAGAAGTTCTAATCGCTCATTACAATCCTTGTGGCAGAACTTACCAGCTCCCACAACGGATTTATGCCGTAGGGCTTTCTCGTACCAAGAATAGTTTTTGGGAGAAACACCCCAATGACTTTTCAGGTAAGATTTAAGCCTTTGCTGACTTTTATTAGGTCGTTCGAAGAGGAATGAGAGAGTCAAGTAAAGTGATGGATTTATCCAACAAATTTCTTATAAATCACGGAAGCATTGTGACCACCAAATCCGAATGTGTTGTTTAGTGCCGCATTTACTATGCGCTTTTGTGGTTCGCCAAATGTAAGATTGAGCTTTTGGTCGATCCCGTTATCATCCGTAAAGTGGTTGATGGTTGGTGGAATGATGTCATTCTTAACGGCAAGAATCGTTGCAATACTTTCAATAGCTCCAGCGGCTCCAAGTAGATGGCCCGTCATAGATTTCGTGCTACTTATATTCATTTTGTATGCATGGTCGCCAAATACTGCCTTAATTGCTTTAAGCTCCGCAATGTCGCCAAGTGGGGTGCTTGTACCATGCACATTCACATAGTCAAGTGATTCAGCCGTTAAGTCCGGGTCATCTTCTAATGCCGAATGCATAACATTTAGCGCTCCTAGGCCTTCAGGGTGAGGTGCAGTTATGTGGTGTGCATCAGCAGACATGCCACCTCCACATATTTCTGCGTAAATTTTTGCCCCTCTGGTTTTAGCATGCTCGTATTCTTCGAGAATGATTGCTCCAGCACCTTCTCCCATCACAAAGCCATCACGGTCTTGGTCAAATGGGCGGGAAGCAGTTTCGGGGCTCTTGTTTCGTGTAGATAGTGCATGCATGGCGTTAAATCCACCAATACCAGATTCATTTATTGCTGCTTCGGACCCGCCAGATACAATTACATCTGCCTTTCCAAGTCGGATATAATTGTAGGCATCGATAAGCGCATTTGTACTTGTTGCACAAGCACTAACTAAGCTGAAGTTTGGGCCTCGAAAGCCATATTTCATCGAAATGTGACCTGCGGCTATATCAGAAATCATTTTCGGAATGAAGAAAGGATTGAAGCGGGGAGTCCCGTCACCCTGAAAAAACGCCTTTACTTCATCTTGAAAAGTACCTATTCCACCAATTCCTGAACCGAAAATGACTCCAACACGATCTTGGTTTACTGAGTCTTCGATTAATTTGGCGTCTGCAACAGCCTCATCCGCAACAATAAGTGCGAACTTGGAAAACAGATCCAATTTGCGACCTTCTTTTCTCTCGAAATGATTGTCAAGGTCTAAATCTTTGACCTCGCACGCAAATTGTGTTTTGAATTTAGAAGCATCAAAGCGGGTAATAGGGGCAGCACCACTCTTTCCTTTCAGGAGATTATCCCAATAGTGAGTTGCATTATTTCCAATTGGAGTCAATGCCCCAATGCCGGTAACGACTACCCGCTTTAACTTCATATTTTCTGTGTTAGGTTCGCTTAGGAAGCGTGCTCCGAAATGTACTTAACTGCTTCTCCAACTGTTGCAATGTTCTCAGCCTGATCGTCTGGAATAGCAATGTTGAACTCTTTTTCAAATTCCATGATTAACTCAACTGTGTCGAGTGAATCAGCTCCTAGGTCGTTGGTGAAACTAGCTTCTAGAGTAACTTCTCCTTGATCAACTCCTAATTTATCTACGATTATCGCTACTACGCGTTCTTGAATATCAGCCATGATGCTTGATTTAAATTTTGCTTTTTAACAGGATGCAAAGAAATACCTTTTCAAATGACTATTCCAAATTGAAAACTAACTGAATTGTACACATACTTCATTGAAAGATTTTCTCTCCAAGTTTGGTACCGTTGCGTTTTCAGCTGCATATCCCACAGGCAACAGTAGGTAGGGCCTTTCATTGTCCGACCGTTGAAGGATTTTGGTTAAAAAATTCATTGGACTTGGCGTGTGCGTTAGAGTTATTAATCCAGCATTATGGATGGCATTTATTAGCATTCCACATGCAATTCCGACAGATTCATTCACATAATAGTTTTGCCATTTTTCGCCATCGACATACTCAAAAGCCCTTTTGAAAACAATAATAAGATATGGAGCCGTTTCCAAAAAGGGTTTGTTCCAATCTGTTCCAATTGGTTCAAGATCCTTTAACCAATTTTCGCTCATCCGATTGGTATAGCTTTCATGCTCTTCTTTTTCGGCTGCTTCTCTAATCTGTTTTTTAATATCAGGATTACTCACTAAACAAAAAGTCCAGGGCTGTTTATGGGCTCCAGAAGGCGCTGTTCCAGCGGTCATGATAATGTTTTTTACCATTTCGAAGGCTACAGGTTTGTCTGAAAACTCACGAACACTTCGCCTTAGCATGGCTTGAGTGTATTGAGATTTACTTATTTCCAATCCATGTTTATTAGTAATGTGAAGTCCATTATAGGGAATAAATGATGGTTTGTTTGTCATTGCTAGCTCTACATTTGAAGGCGCAAATTAGTCTTCAAAATGCAAGCACAAAAAAAGAAAGTGAATCTAGCGTTATTCGCATCAGGATCAGGAAGTAATGCGGAAGCTATTATTCGTCATTTCGAAGGGCATTCCAAAGTGAAGGTTAGCTTAATTGTTACAAATAAGCCAAACGCTGGGGTTATAGAACGAGCGAATAGACTTCAAATTCCTTTTCACATTGTTCCGAAGGCTGATTTCAATAATCCGAATTCCATTCTGGAAATTTTGGATAAGCATGAGGTTGATTGGATTATTCTGGCAGGATGGCTACTTCTCATTCCAGAATATTTGGTTGCCAAATTTGAGAATGGGATCATAAACATCCATCCTGCGCTACTACCAAAGTTTGGAGGGAAAGGCATGTACGGTCGACATGTACATGATGCAGTATTGGCTGCTGGAGAGAAAGATAGCGGTATTACTATCCATTTTGTGAACAAGCATTTTGATGAAGGGGCGGTTATTGCTCAATATTCTGTGCCGATTAAAAAGAGCGATGATGTGAACGATGTGGAAGGGAAAGTTCGCGAATTGGAGCTGCAAAATTACTCCCAAGTGATCGAAAAAACGGTTTTATCAAACTAGTCGCACCAAGCATAGGACAAATTGAATATTTTGGTCGTACTAAGCCTAATAATCAAACCTATGCCGATTAAACGTTTTTGGTTCTTAATTGCAGCCGCATCTGTTCTTGTTTTTAGCGGATTCCTGAGTAGTGAAAATGCCTTTGCTTCGAGCGCGACCAATTTCAATTCTGAAATCGAAATGGTGCAGGGAGTTCAGCACTCCGGAGAGAACCATAGGAAGAAAGATGAGACACATTCATTAGAATCACATGATAATCATGCGGATGCTCGTGTAACTGAAGGCGAACATCATGATGGTGGCGGAGGACATCACGGACCGGACACTTCGGCTCTGTTTTTCATCATTATAGCAGTTTTTATTGGTGCCGCAACACGACATTTTTTAAAGGCAATACCTGTACCGTTCACAGCCTTGCTGTTAATCATAGGTATTCTTTTGGGCGTAATGACTCGTTTTCATTTATTTGAATCTTGGGCAGGGTTTGATGTGAGTTTTATTGCCGATTCCTTTAAATGGGCAGCTCATATCGATCCTCATATGTTGTTTTTTGTGTTTTTACCTATCCTGATTTTCGAAGCTGCCTTCGCGATGGATTTGCATACGTTCAAAAAATCCGCGACCAATTCAGTGATATTAGCGGTCCCAGGGATTTTGGTTGCGCTTTTGCTCACCGGTGCAATGGTATATGGGATTGATTATTTTGATATTGGATTAGAAGGCTGGGCTAATTGGTCACTCGCCTTCATGTTCG
The DNA here is from genome assembly GCA_938091155.1 of uncultured Flavobacteriales bacterium. Taxonomy (GTDB): domain Bacteria; phylum Bacteroidota; class Bacteroidia; order Flavobacteriales_G; family Salibacteraceae; genus SHAN690. The sequence goes on from CALKOP010000183.1 coordinate 5,394, forward strand.
GTTCGGTTATAAGCGCAACTGACCCTGTGGCTGTTGTTGCTTTGCTTAAGGACCTTGGGGCCAGCAAGAAGCTTGGAACATTAATCGAAGGGGAGTCCCTACTAAATGATGGAACAGCCATCGTACTCTTTATGGTCTTCTTTTTGGGTTTGTCTGGTCAAGCATCGGATGCAAATGGCTTCATAGAATTTTTTAGAGTTGCCTTTGGTGGAATTGGAGTTGGATTATTTGTCGGCTGGATCACTCTTCGTTGGTTAAAGAAGGTTTTTAATGATGCGATGGTTGAGATATCCGCAGTTGTTGCAGCGGCATATTTTACATTCTATGTAGCTGAGCACTTCATGCATGTTTCAGGTGTATTGGCTCTCGTGGCACTCGGATTAATGGTGGGCGGATTTGGTCGTTCAAGCATATCCCCGCAAGTGGAACACTTTATGCATGAATTTTGGGAGTTAGCAGGTTTTATTGCCAATTGTTTAATCTTTCTAATTGTAGGTTTTGTTATTGCTGAACGAACCGAGTTTTCGGCAAATGATTTCCTAGTGTTGGGAATTGTATATGTAGGAATACATGTTGTACGCGGCATAGTGATGCTGACGCATTATCCATTTATGAAAAACACAGGTTACGGCCTGCCAATAAAAGACGCTATTGTGGTTTGGTTTGGCGCTTTACGTGGAGCAATTGGTCTTGCGTTGGCGCTAATGGTTGCAGGAGTTGATTCTAATATCATGGCTCAAACCATGGATATTACTCCTGAGGCAGCCACACAAATCAAGAATCAATTTTTATTCATAATTGCGGGCACGGTGACGCTAACGCTGCTTGTGAATGCAACTACTATCAAGATGTTGGTTCAGAAGCTTGGCTTACTCGATATTGCACCTGTGAAGGCCTTGGCCATGAAGTCGACTTCAGAGTATATTAGGAGCAGCGCTGAAAGTCATATGATGAAGCTAAAGGAAGATCGTCACTTGAGAAAAGCAAATTGGAGCAACGTTGCCGACTATCTTCCTAAGGGGTTAAAAATTATAGAGGATATTGATGAAGCATCCATGTCAGTGGCGAAAATTGCTGAACACAGAAGGTTGATCTTAGAAAAAGAAAAAAGCGCGTATTGGAAACAGTTTAAGGATGGAATGCTGAGCGCAAGCGCTTTGCGGACACTAACGGATACGGTAAACGATATTCTGGATGATAAGGGAGCGCAATCATTATCCCATCGAAAAGACCTTGAGATTCTTTGGCAACCACCAAAGTGGCTGAGCACGCTGCAGTCTTTACCAATAATTGGTCAAGCCACAGAAAACGCGTTTTTTGAAAGACTTACCGTAAGTTCTGATTGTGCCGTAGGCTTTATTGCTGCTCAGGAAGAGTGTTTGAAGCTATTGGAAAGCATGCACCGCGCTGAAGACAAAAGCGAATGGCCCAACCTTGAACGCATTGAGCAAGAGATTAACGAAAACATCATCAGTGGCCAAACTTTTGTTCGAAACTTAAGGAATACCTATCCGGAGATATATCGCTCCATTGCCACAAGGCAAGCGATTAGATCAGTTTTGAATTATGAAATGCACACGGTTGCTAGGCTGCGAAGTAAAGGACGTTTAGATGTTGGTGAAGCTGCTAAACTGACTCATGAAATTGAGGGAAGGATGAAGCAATTAATGGAAAAGCCACCAAGCATTGAACGTCCAGAATCTGGGGAGCTATTGGAGGCTGTTTCGTGGGTTAAGGATTTAGATAAGGACCTGGTTAAGAAACTCAAAACGCTTTGCCAAATCAAGATTTACTCTAACGGTCAGGTAATACTGAAGGCCAAAAGCACCACACAAGGCATGTTTATTATAGCCCGTGGAAATGTGAAAGTATTGGAAGGAACCGAGCTTATTGAGTTAATTGGAAAAGGACAAGTATTGGGTCAGAAATCAATTTTAGGCAATCGAGCTTCGCGATATAGCGGGGTATGTGAGACTCCCGTTACCGCACTTTGGCTTTCACGAGGAAACGTGGCTAAAATGTTGGAAGAGTCACCAGCCTTTAAAGCTGTTATGGAGAAACTGCAATAAAGGACTTGCAACACTTGAATATCGGTATATATTTGCAGCCCTTTTAAGGAAATGGGAGATTAGCTCAGCTGGTTCAGAGCACCTCGTTTACACCGAGGGGGTCGGGGGTTCGAACCCCTCATCTCCCACCATTTTAAAGCCTCGCTATTCGGGGCTTTTCTGACTTAGTAAGTTTGGGACATTAGCTCAGTTGGTTTAGAGCATTACCTTGACAGGGTAGGGGTCACTGGTTCGAATCCAGTATGTCTCACTTGATGATTAAGCTCAGGAAGAGAAGCGACCTGAGCTTAATTCGATTCACGGAAATTCTTGATCATGAAATAATCCAGTATTTCTCACTTAATGAAGGCTTCAGTTGCATAGCAATTAGAGCCTTTCTTATGAAGATATTAGCGTTCTCTTGATACGATTGTCGTCAGTCTATAAATCTAAAAATTGAGATGAAAGCATTCGTTACCCTCAGTATAATAATCGCATCGTATACTTCGATTGCACAATTCTCTCAAGGATGGATGCCACTTTCAAGTGACTCGAACATTACTAACGGACCAACAAATGGTTTTTGATTCACGGTCGAATCGGATTTTACCATCGATGCGCTGAAGGTTCCAGATGACGCAATGTATTCCTCGAATGCCCAAAGTATTGCAGTTTTAAAGTTTACCGGAAGTGAGGGTTCAACAACGCCCTCTGCAAATTACACTGTTTGGTTTTTAGTTCAGGACACTATAACTTCAGACTCTATCCCGTACAATATCGATATACAAAATGGCGATTATATTGGGGGTAATTGGGGCTCGATTTAGCACTGCATCCAATGCTGAACAGTCATCAAATACAGCCACCTCAAATTACAGCACTACTATCGGTGGCCTTAATCCAAATCCGGCTATTAGCTCATCAACACTGACTTTTGATGAGCCAGGAATTCAATACCAGGTTCAGATAGTTAATCAACTTGGACAGTTAGTGTTTTTAGAAACAGCTTCGAATAAACTACAATTGAATTGTGTCGATTTACCCTCCGGTAACTACTTCATTATTGCCGCAAGCCAAAAAGATAATATCCTAGCGAAACTGCAAGTCATTCACTAAGAGTTCAGTCACTTAATTAGAAATTGGCATAAAGTCTTATCATCTAGTGATAACATGTCAAGTGCTGAATTTCAGGAGCTCTTAATAGAGTTTATCGGGCAACGGGCAATCCCGATGATGATGATTATTTAGCATCTTCTTTTGGACAGAATTATGCTGAGGAGCAAAACAGTCAGGCCTCATTCGAAGAATACTATGTCTTGAAATTGATGAATCCCAGCAACTGGGAGCTTCCCAGACGAATTCAAGTGGGTGTGCGAATGGTTTTCTAGGCAGCAGTGCATGGGCGACTAGCCGTACAATTCGGCTATCTGCTCCTGTATTTTTTCACTTTCTATGTAGTCGTCATAGTTCATCATTTTGTCCACACAGCCATTTGGCGTGATTTCAACAATACGCGTTGCTACAGTTTGCGTAAACGTATGGTCATGGGATGAGAAAAGCACAGTACCAGGGAATGTCGTCAGTGCGTTGTTAAACGCCTGAATCGACTCTAAGTCCAAGTGGCTAGTCGGTTCGTCAACAATAAGCAAGTTGGCTCCAGCAATCATAATTCGGCTCAACATGCAACGAACTTTTTCGCCTCCACTTAGCACGTTGGTCTTCTTCTTAATGTCGTCACCACTGAAAAGCATTTTACCTAAGAAACCTCGAGTATCCGTATCATCCATACCTTCCGGAGAGTAATAGCGAAGCCAGTCTAGCAATTCACTTTTACCATTAAAGTATTCGTCATTGTTTGATGGTAAATATCCTGTGGTAATGGTCTGGCCACAAGTAAATGAGCCTTCTTCGGCCTTCTTTTCACCCATCAATATCTGGAAGAGTGATGTGGTCGCCAAACTGTTTCTGCTAATGAAGGCAATCTTATCTCCTTTTTCGACTGTAACATTCAGGTCGTAGATTAACTTTTCGCTTTCGCTTGAAAAGTGCAATCCTTCAATTTTCAGGATGTCATTCCCAGCTTCTCTCGTTTGCTGAAAGATGATACCCGGGTACCTTCTGGTTGAAGGCTTGATGTCGTCAACATTGATTTTCTCCAAAAGCTTCTTTCTACTCGTAGCTTGCTTAGACTTTGACGCGTTGGCACTAAATCGTGCTACAAATTCTTGCAGTTCTTTCTTACGAACTTCAGCCTTCTTGTTTTGGTTGGCTTGTTGTCTTAGGACCAACTGGCTAGACTCATACCAGAAAGAGTAATTACCAGTAAACTGGGATACTTTTCCGTAATCAATATCAGCAATATGCGTGCATACCGTATCTAAGAAGTGACGGTCGTGACTCACGACAATCACTGTGTTTTTAAAGTCGAGTAAGAAATCTTCTAACCATGAAATGGTATGTAAGTCCAAGTCATTGGTTGGCTCATCCAAGATTAGAATATCAGGATTTCCAAAAATGGCTTGAGCCAAAAGCACTCTTACTTTCTCGCTACCATTTAGGTCTTTCACCAATGCATCGTGCTTGGCTTCGGTAATACCTAATCCACTGATTAATGCTGCTGCATCCGATTCTGCATTCCAACCATCCATTTCAGCAAACTCTTCTTCTAGTTCTGAAGCGCGCATTCCGTCCGCATCCGAAAAATCGGCCTTGGCATAAATGGCGTCTTTTTCGGTCATCACTTCATACAGGCGCTGGTGACCTTTCAGCACAGTGTGTAAAACGGTAACCTCATCAAACTCGTGGTGGTTCTGCTTTAGCACCGCCAGTCGCTTACCTGGTTCTATTTCAATATTGCCTGTGTTGGCCTCTATTTCTCCTGATAATATGCGAAGGAAAGTTGATTTTCCTGCTCCATTGGCACCAATGACACCGTAGCAGTTTGAGCCAAAAAACTTGACGTTTACGTCTTCAAAGAGCTTTTGCTTGCCAAAGGATAGGGAGATGTTGTGTGCTGCGATCATGTTAGTACTGTCTTTGAAGCTGCAAGAGTAAGGCATATCATTGGCCTGAGCAACAGTCCTGCGATTATGGTTTACAGACAACCAATTGATTGGCAATCACGCACGAGACTGTGGATTGCTTACTTTAGTCCGCTCTAGCAAAGTTACTCTGGTTAATGCTACTATGTATGAGGTTTTTATTGGTTTTTTGCATTCTTTTTGGATTTGGCCTCGAGCTATTCTCTCAGGGCCCAGACACCTGCTGGAATATAGGACAGAAAATAGTGCATGACGACCGTGCCGCAGGTGATTTTTTTGGATCCGCTGTCGCCATGGATGGCGATTGGGCGTTTGCCTCGAGTTTGGATGATTTAGGAGGTAATCAAAACGCAGGAGCTGTTTACGTTTATAGCAAAGATACCAATTGGACTCAAGTTCAAAAGATAGTGCCCAATTACCGTTCTGCTGGTGAGGGTTTCGGAAACAGGATGGCTGTCGATGGTGACAAGCTAATGGTTTGTAATGATCCAGGCTCAGGCGATACCATAAAGCTCTATTATTTCCAATTGAATGGAAGTAATGTATGGGAGCAACAACAGGTAATAACGAATGGGTTTACCAATAAATCGGCTAGATCAATTGATATTGAAGGCGGTTACACCTATGTTGGCATTTCTAGTCAAGGAAAGGTTTTGGTCTATGAGCTTACCGGTAATACTTGGTCGCTTGATCAAACCATATCAGGGTCTTCGGGTAATAGATTTGGAGTGAGCGTGGCGGTTGAAGGTGATCTCTTAGCAATAGGTGCTTTTTGGGACGATTTTGATGAAAACGGTCAAAACAATGTCAACAAGGCGGGTAGCGTGAAGCTTTATACAAGAAACGGCAGCAATCCATGGAGCCTAGATTCAAAGGCAGTTTCGCCCAACCGAGAAGCCAACGGATATTTTGGGTGGGATGTAGAATTGATGGACGGAGAACTCTATGTTGGTTCCTACACGACCGACTACCAAAGTCTAAATCAAGCCGGAGTAGTGTATCGATTAGGTTACGATACCAGTTGGACAAACATTCAAATCATCTCACCAGTCGAGCACTTTTCTGGCGGAATATTTGGCTATGCAATTGACACGGACGATGAGAAATTGGTTGTCGGTCACAGAAGGTATTCAGGAGTTGTAAATGGAAATACGCTGACATGGGAAGGAGCTTCACACCTATTTGCGATGAATGATTCCAGTGAAATGGAAGAAATTGAAACCTTCTATTCAACCAACAGAAATGGCGGTGACGAGTTTGGGCTGGATGTGGCCCTATCTGGCGCCAGCGCGATTATTGGCAGCTACTTTGATCAGACTGATGAGAATAATAGCAATACCGTTTCTCAGGCGGGAGCTGCGCATTTGTTTGATGGCGATTGTGCCCCAATACTCATCACCTATGTTTACGATACCACCGAAATCGTGCTATGCTCAGGCGACTCGGTTTATGCTGAGGGAGCTTGGCAAACAACTGCTGGACAATACACGGATACAATACCTATTGACACCATTTTGATCACTAATGTTTCAGTTTCTACTGCCATCAACACTATGGATACCGTGTCAATTTGCAATGGTGATTCTGCAATGGTTCATGGCCAAATGGTTGGGCAAACTGGAACATACACAGACAGTTCTCAAACAGCATCAGGATGTGATTCTATATCAACCATTATTGTGATGGAAGGATCAGGCTCATATCAATTTGAATTGAATTGGATCTACAGTGGTGATTCCATTTTGTTGGGCGGAGCATACCAAACACAGGCCGATATTTATCTTGATACTCTGGTAAGTATCGGAGGGTGTGATAGTGTGGTCGAAACCATGCTGTGGGTCTATCCTGTCGATAATGGAACAGATTCAATCACGATATGCCAAGGCGATTCCATTGAATTGGGAGGTATGCTGAGGTCAACGGTCGGTACGTATGCGGACACAAACTTTATCGGTGGTACAGCACACATTAACCAAGTAACCTTGTTTATTAATCAACCCGTGATTTCCAATTCTAACATGTTTATTGCCACGGGTGATAGTGCGTTTTTAGCTGGAATGTGGAGGTACACATCTGGAACGTATTGTGACACTATTGGGGGTTGTGACTCCATCAACTGTGTTCAGCTTAGTGTTGATTCGCTGACCTATCTCACAATTATGGATTCAGTAGAAATCTGCACGGGTGATAGTTTTCAAATAGGGAATTCTTATTATTCAAACAGCGGTACGCACTCAGACACTGTCGGAAATGGCTTTGTTCAGGACACGGTTTACATAACTTTTTTGTCAATTGATCCTTTTAATAGTGTGCTTCAGATATTCTCATCGGCAATGTGGTTGAAATCTAACCAGATAAATCCTCCATTTATGTGGTTTGATTGTGATAGTCAAGTGGTGGTGGCCACAACGCAAACTGGGTATTATCAACCGGGATATAGCGGAAACTTTGCACTCATTAACCAAGCTTCAATATGTGGCGACACATCCGAATGTGTGTATCATAGTAACACACAAAACAAAGGTCAATTAGACGTCCGTGGTTATCCTACAGGCGCGGTTGATCAATACAATCTTATTTTTTCTACGGTTCAGTTCGATGCAAAGATTGACTTGTATGACCTGCAAGGACAATTGTTGCAGAGTTGGTCAGAATCTGAAGTGAAAGAAGTAACGCTACCTCTGTCACAAGTGGCAGCAGGCGTATACTTGGTTCGCATCCAAGCTACAGAAGGAAGCGCCACATTGAAGTTTGCCAAACTGGTGGATTAGCATTCATAGATTACTCTTTTAAATTATGTTGTTGCTGCATAGAAATTCCCTTTCTTCGATAGAAATTAAAGCGTTATGAATAAAATATACTTATCTCTTATATCCTTTTGTGCTCTAGGTGTTGTTTTGTTAATGTCAAATGCTGGAGGCCCAGCGAGCAACGGTAACAGAGCAACCGGAGCCCCTGGTGACGGGTCCAATACCTGTGTGTCATGTCATAATAGTGGCAATTCATTCGGTAGTGTTTCTATTGATCTAACAATGACTGATGCCAATGGCAATGTGAAAAGTGAATACATAGCCGACAGTGTGTATGAGGTGAAAGTGACGGTAACAGAGGGAATGGGTAGCCCAGCAGGTTATGGGTTTTCCATGATTTGTTTAGATGCAGATGATAATAATTACAACGGTTGGTCAGACCCAAGTTCAAATGCACAGTTGAGCACAAGTTCAAGTAGAAACTATGTTGAACATGACGGCATAAGCTCTTCCAATGAGTTCACGGTTGATTGGACTGCTCCTAGTGCATCAAAAGGTGATGTTTCCTTTTATATTGGAGCCAATGCCGTTAACGGAGCTTCTGGAAACAATGGAGATAATGCGGCATTAAAGGATTTTACATTTACCGAAACGGAGGCAGAGGAGCCAAATTCTATTGATGAAATTGATCAAAATCGGTTTGTGGTATATCCTAACCCAACTAATGGTATTCTAACTATTGAATCAAAAATCAATACAGATTTTGTCATATTCAATTCGCAGGGACAATTGGTCGCAAAATATTATTCGAATAGTGGGCAAATTGATTTAGGAAATCTTCCATCAGGGTTCTATATGATCATGGATGCTGAAACAAGGCTGAGTCAAAAAGTATATAAACTGTAAAAGTTCAATAAATGGACCTATGACTTTCAAGTCCTTGGTGGCTGGTGGAATGAAGAAGTGGCCATAGGTGCCGGTTGGGCTGGTAATTTGAAAACAGCCAGCTTTAAAGGGGAGGTAATATATTCCCATCCCCAGGACAATTTTGGAGACACATCCGGGTCCGTAACTGCTTCTATTACCTCTTATTATGTCTTTAAGGGTAAGGTATATGTCATGGCCGGAATAATGTATGGTTCAGTAGGATTGGATAAATCAATCAGTCCTGCTGCTTTAGCGGGAACATCCATTGGGTCTACAGCACCTCCAAGTGCCAAGAATCTGACGCCAACTAAGTACAATATATTGGCTAGTGTTTACAAACCAATTTCTCCATTTTTGCGCAAACTCCTATGCTTGATAACGGCAGCTATTTTCGCAATTATGGAACTTCCATTTTTGCCAGACTTAAATGGGGGTTCTAGCTTAAGGGAATTGGATTGATACGCTTCCTGTTGCCTTTTTGTCTTCAGCAGTCCATTCTGGTCCGTTTTGTAACACTCTTATTGCTTCAGCATCGCATGCGGTGCAGAGAGATTTCACAACGGATATTCTCTTTGGCTTACCATTTCTATCTAGTTCAAAGGAAAGAATAACACTACCGCCCGGCATTCCTTCAGATGTGTTGAGGTTCCTCTTTACATAGGATTGATATTCCGAGTCGCCACCCTTGGGTGCAGCGCCAATTGGTTTACTGGAAACTTCCACAGCACCCATAGGTGTTGCTCTTTTCATTTCAGATTGTGTAGGTATTACATCGGCAACTTCCTCAAGTGCGAAATCTGCAGTTTCGGGCTCAATCAAGGTTTTTTTTAGCTCTTCTTCGGCTGATGCATCTGATTCGTCCTCGACAATGGCGTTATTATCATTTATTGCTACATCATTCCAAGTATGAGTGCTCGATGACTCCTCTTTAATTATGGGTGGGCCTTGCTTAAACTTATTGGGTTCTTCATTTGGGATGGGAGTGCTAGACGCGGCCTCTTCATTCGCAGCATAGGTTTTTTCCAAATCATCCATTTGAACAACAGAATCGACAAGCTCTTTTGGATCAATGTATTCAAAAGCATATGTGCCCATAGCTTCGAAACTAGTTTCCCCATCCCGCGGCTCATAGATTTCGTCTTCGCTCTTGCTGACTGAATTTTCAGCGGAGGAAGAATTAAAGACCGTAAAACATAGAGTTAACCCAACTGAGAATAGAGCAAAAATGCTTGCCGCAATACCCCAATTAATAGTGAACATGAATTTCTTAGACGCGGCATCAAGTCGTTCGTCAAGCTCATCCATCGCTTGCTGAATATCGGATGTCAACATACCTTCAAATCCCTCCATCGCCTCATACAAAAACGCATCTTTTTCAACCTCTTTTTCAAAGGTATGAGCTTCATCAGCGCTCTTTCTGCGCATGAAATAACTCTTGATTCGTTTTAATATGTCGCTATCGTGCTTCATTTATTTCCTTCGATGCAAATTTTTAGGTTTCTTTTTCCATTTTGAATATTACTCTTTACAGAATTCAAATTCAATTTTAGGTCGCTTGAAATTTCGAGATAACTCTTGTTACTCAGGTAAAACTGCTCTACGCAGGCCTTTTGCATGTCTTTCAATTGATCTAAACATTTCTTTAACACCTTCTCCTTGTTTCCATCTTCATCAATAGGATGCAATTCGGTCGCAATTTCCATATCACGTTCCGATATTTCTGTGTGAATAATTTTCTCACCACGCTTTTTCATTAAGCAGTAGTTCTTAGACATTACAAATAAATATGCGCGAAAGTTCTTGATTTCAGGGGTGATTTCGAGGGTAATTAACTGCTCAAAGATTTCCATAGTTGCGTCTTGTGCTCCACTTTTTTCACCAACATATTTCATGCAAACACCAAATACAAGTGACATGTGTTTCCGAAATATCTGGGCCATTACCTCACGGTCCTTTGACTCTACAAATTCCTTGTATAGGTCTTCTTCACTCCTGTCGGGTGCGTTCGCAAGATCTATGAAATGAGGTTGATTCAAAGTTTATTATGAGATTTTATGGAGTGTGTATTCAAGTTGCATCCTATTGCTAAACATCAAATTTAAAAACAATGAAAAAGCTCTTCATTTTATTCATCTACGGTCTTTTTGGCTTTGCAGTAAATGCGCAAACAAAGAAGCATATTTTAAAAGGACAAGTAACAGACATCAGCGGTCAGCCTATTAAAAAAGCACTAGTATCTGATATAATAACAGCCGATTCTGCACGGACGGTCGAAGTCGGAATGTTTTCTCTCTATTCCAGCAATGAAATCAGATCAGTTGAAGTATCAAAAATTGGATACGAAGACACACGAATGAGCGCCAATGGCTCCAAGTTTATTACTGTTATGATGAGGGTGAAACAAGAAGTTGTTGAATCAGAGTTGCCAGCAGAAGGTGGGTGCGTTATTCCAATCCAGGAAGAAGTTGATATGATGGATGCGACAAACGTGAACATGACTAGGCACAAGGAAATGCCGATGGGTGCTACAATGATGTGGAAGACTCCAATTGAAAGCAACACAGAATCATATTCTGAGAGAGCTGAGAATGATTTTCATATCGCACAAAATGAGCCTCTGAGAGCTTTTTCGATTGACGTAGATCGTGCTTCTTATTCTAGCGTTAGAAGGTTTATTAATAACGGACAATTGCCTCCAGTCAACGCTGTCAGGATAGAAGAAATGATAAACTATTTCGATTATGAATATCACGCACCAAAAGGGAAAGATCCGGTGAGGATTTTCACTGAAGTGACTCAAGCACCCTGGAATTCAGAACATCATATATTACATATTGGGCTGAAAGCCAAAGACTTGTAAGTAGAGAGTTTTCCTTCAGGTAACATTATTTTCCTAATTGATGTGTCAGGTTCAATGAGTGCGGCAAATAAACTACCACTACTTAAGTCCTCAATGAAAATGTTAGTACAGCAAATGCGAAAGTCGGATAAGGTGGCAATAGTTGTATATGCTGGCGCTGCCGGGCTTGTTTTAGAGTCAACGTCCGCGGAAGAGGAACAAAAAATTTTCAATGCAATAGATAACTTGAATGCTGGGGGTTCAACAGATGGTGGAGCCGGAATAAAATTAGCCTATCAAGTGGCGGTTGATAATTTGGTTAAAGGCGGCAACAATCGAATTGTTTTGGCAACAGATGGAGATTTTAATGTTGGCGCATCAAGTGATGACGACATGGAAAAACTGATTGAGTCAAAACGGGATCAAGGTGTGTTTTTAACCGTGCTTGGCTTTGGAATGGGAAATTACAAAGACTCTGAAATGGAGGTGCTTGCCGACAAGGGAAATGGAAACTACGTCTATATCGATAACATAACCGAGGCAAGAAAAATATTAGTAAATGAGTTTGGTGGAACCATGTTTACAGTGGCTAAAGATGCGAAGATACCGGGAGACTTTAATCCAGCTAATATGGCTGAATACAGATTGATTGGATACGAGAATCGAATTTTAAATAAGGAGGATTTCAACAATGATAAAAAGGACGCAGGAGAAATGGGTGTTGGACACGTGTTAACCACGCTATATGAAATTGCGCCATTTGGACAGAGTTCTGATCGCACGGACCCACTGAAATATCAGGAGCAATTGGGTGTTAAACCTGCTGTTTTGACCAATGAATTGGCTACGGTGAAGTTGAGATATAAGGATGCAGATTCTGATAATAGCAAACTAATGGTCCACACTGTGGGAAAAAGTGAATCTTCTATAAAATAAGCATCAGATAATCTGAAATGGTCAGCTTCCATCGCCGGATTTGGAATACTTCTGAGGGATTCAGATCACTTGGCTGAGGCAAATTATTCCGAGATTATTGAGTTAGCAGAATCCGCAATTGGTAAAGACAAGGAAGGGTATAGGCGAGAGTGCTTGCAATTGATGAAAAGTGCAGAACTTTTGAATAGAAGCAGTACTGCACAGCGTTAACATTTGCAGTTTAAGAAGGTCATCTATATGCGGTGACCTTCTTCATTTCAGAAGATCGGCAACCACGAAGGTGCTACCGCCTACAAAAATGAGATCATCGGAGATAGCTTTGGCCCGAGCTGCTGTAACGGCATCTAATACACTCTTGTGAGAACTGAAACCAAGATCTACTTCAGTTGCAATTTGAGACAACCGATCAATGGACATAGCTCTAGGAATATCAGGCTCGCATAGATAGAGTCGTGCATCATTTGGTATAAGTTTTAAAATGTCTTTGACACTTTTATCATTTACGAATCCGAGTATAATATGAAGATCGTTAAATGGAGTGTTTTGCAACTGTTCGAAAACAATCTCTAACCCTTCCATATTATGGGCAATATCACAAATAAGTCGAGGATTATCCTGAATCATCTCCCAACGACCTCTAAGTCCTGTATTGGATAATACATTGCTGAACCCCTTTTGTAAACTATCTAAACTCAATTTCCAACCAAGTTGGTTAAGCTTTTCACAGCTAATAACAACCGTCTGGAAATTTTCGCTCTGATATTTTCCGTGTAGAGGAGATGTCGGGATCTCATCTGGAAATTGTTGATCGGCAAAGGTGATAGACGCATCCCTATCTAAGGCTATTTTTCGAAATATACCTTCTGTTTCCCGCTGAGATCGCCCCACAATCACAGGAATATTTTGTTTTATTATTCCGGCTTTTTCCTTGGCAATTTTAGCAGGAGTATCGCCTAAAAATTGGCTATGATCTGAGCCGATATTTGTAATAATTGAAAGTTCTGGTGTCAGTACGTTGGTTGAGTCTAATCGACCACCCATACCAACTTCAACTATTGCAATGTCCACTTGTTCATTTGCGAAAAAATCAAAAGCCAAGCCGACACTCCATTCAAAAAAGCTGAGTTTAAGAGCGTCAAATGTTAGCTTATTTTGATCGACAAATTCAACAACCTTTTGTTCTGAAATCATCTCACCATTGAATCGCACACGCTCTCTAAAGTCGATAAGATGCGGTGAAGTATATAGTCCAGTTTTATATCCAGCTTCTTGAAAAACCGAGGCAAGAAGGTGTGAAACGGAACCTTTCCCATTAGTACCAGCAATATGAATGGATTTGAACTTTCGCTCAGGATTACCCAAATGACTCATTAGTTGAGTTGTTGATTTTAGGTCTGACTTATACGCAGCCTGACCAATACGCTGATGCATTGGTAGTTGCTGGTATAAATAATCCAGCGTCTCTGAGAATGTCATTCCAGTGTGAACACGAATTTAATTTCTCCTTTTTTCTCAGCGGGACCATCAGGCTCTGGATCAATTGTTGCTGATCGGACAGCCTCTTCCACAGCTTTGATCATAGCAGCATTATTAATAGTAGTGCCGCGCACACCGCTGGTCGCACGAACATAGTTTCCGTATCGATCAAAAATGACTTCGACTACTATTATTCCGCTTTCTTGCCAGTTGCCTTTGACTCTGGGCCTATTGCGAAAACCACGTCCACCAAATCCTATAAGCGAGGCTCCGTTACCAGGCCCACCCGAAAGAGAACCACCCGTGAGTGAGCCATCTGCTTTTCCGTGATCTCCAGCTTCGTTGGATCTTCCTTGACCTTCGCTTTTATTCTCTTCTTTCGAGGCAAAAGGATTTGCAATTGCCTCTTTAAGCCGTTTGTCCAACTCAGGCTTAGTCTCCTCAACCTTTTTCTTTTTTACTTCTTTAGGTGCAGCGATGGCAGATTCAGTGTTCTGAGTGGCAACTTCTTCAACGGCTTCAACTGGGGTCGATTCGATGGGTTCGCTGACGGGTTCAGTGATTTCTTGTGGTTCTGTGCTTTGAGGCTGTACCTCCCCCGAACCCAAATCGGTGTTACCAAAATCCATTTCTATTTCCATTCCCACCTCGTCTGGAAGCGGGTTAGGCATAGTGAGTCCAGTGAACAGGAAAATGATCAGCAGAGCCACGTGGAATACGATGGTGGCAATAATACCTCTCTTTTTGTTATCGTCAGGAGCTTTCATTACTTCGGTTTAGTAGCTATAACGATACTAAAGCCATTTTCTTTTGCGATTGAAAGAAAGCTTACGGTTTCACCAGTTGGGACGGTTTGATCTACTCGAAGCTCAATTGCTGGTTTTTCAACTTCTTTTTTTCTTTGTTTAAGAAGAGAACGAAGCTCTTCTTTACCAACATCTTGACCATCTAAGTTGTATGTCAAATCCGGTTTTATTGCCACTGATATTTTGGGATGTTCGGTTGTTCTGGCCTTACCAGTTGGCAAGTCAACCTTTGCGCCATAGGGTGAAACCAAAGTCGAGAGTATAATGAAGAATATGAGCAAAAGGAAAACAATGTCCGTCATACTAGACATGTTAAAGTTAACCTCTACCTTATTTCTGGATTGAATCGCCATTATTCTGCTGGTTCTTGTAACAAGTCCATAAACTCGATGGTAGTTGCTTCCATTTTGTGCACTACTTTCTGCACTCTAGCAACCAATACATTGTAGGCTATGTATGCAATAATTCCAATGATAAGACCAGCCACTGTTGTAACCATTGCTTGCATGATTCCACCTGATAATTGTTCAATCTCAATACCAGCATCGCTAATTCTCATTTCATGAAAAACCACAATCATTCCGATGACAGTACCAAGAAATCCGATCATTGGTGCCGCTCCTGCAATCGTTGCCAATGTGCTCAAACTCTCCTCGAGTTTGAATAACTCGAGTTTGGCAACGTTTTCAACCGCTGCGCTTATGTCTCCAAGTGGTTTGCCAATCCGTCTAACTCCTTTTTGAATCATTTTCGGAAACGTACCTTCCGTTTGTTTACACAAGTGGTTTGCTGCATCAATTTTCCCTTCATGAATGAAATCTTTGATTTGATTCATGAATTGTGGATCTTCTTTAGATGCTTTTTGAATGGCTAAAAAGCGCTCGATAAATATGTACACCGCAATTACAGAGAGGACGCCTAACGGTAGCATGATGTACCAACCACCATTTGCAATTAACTCAAAAACCGACAAGGTTTCCATAGTTGGCACAACTTCTTCAGCGGCCGCGGTAGCTTCTGCACCGCCAGTGGTGATTTGCAGGAGTAGATTCAAAAGCATACAATATTGGTTTTAATGATAGGCCAAGGTAGCCGCACATTCGTCCAATGAATGATGCATGGTTGCTTACTTGTGAAAAGGCATGTGTTAATTCGTTTGATCTATCAAAAGACAAATTTAATTCTTAGAAAACGAGTGGGAGATTATAGAATTAATGCAAAAGCATTTCCATTCCAATGAAAGTGAATGCTCCGGCAATATATCCGATGAACGCCAACAATGATATCTTCTTTACATACCAGATAAAGTCTACACTTAGAATTCCCATAACTGCGACTCCAGCTGCTGAGCCAATAATTAGACAGCTTCCTCCGGTTCCAGCACAATATGCCAAGAATTCCCAAAATGAATGGTCAACAGGGTATGCTTGACCTGCGACTGCTTCAGTACCTGCAGGCAAAAGATCATACATGCCCATTGCACCAGCAACGAGGGGTACGTTATCCACGATAGAACTCAATACTCCAATGACCATATTAATGGCATATAAATTACCTATGGTTTCATTTAAGAATGTTGCCATGATTCGTAAGTGACCCGCCGACTGGAGAGACCCAACAGCTGCTAGAATACCCAAGAAGAATAAAACACTAGGCGTATCCACTTTTTGTAATACACCTATTACAGAAAGCTTACTCTTATCAGCTTGGTTTTTGGAACGGTGCAGTATTTCTGTCACAGTCCATAAAACACCAAGGCCCAAAAGAATACCCATATATGGTGGTAAGTGTGTAACGGTCTTGAATACAGGCACAAATAACAAGGCTCCAACTCCAAGAAATAAAACAAGTTTCTGCTCGAAAGGGGTGGTTCTATCCTCTAGATGCTGCCTTTCAACCATACCTAGTTTCCGAGTAACCTCTCCCTTCAAAGTGAAAGAAAGTATTGTCAAAGGAACAAGCATCGCTACTAATGATGGAACTATAAGCTTAATTACGATGTTGGAGGCTGTTACTTGACCACCAATCCAAAGCATTATGGTTGTTACATCGCCAATTGGAGACCAAGCACCACCGGCATTTGCAGAGATTATAACCATACCCGCAAAAAGCCATAAGTCTTCTTTACTTTTTATGAGTTTTTTAAGTAATGCGGACATAACAATAGCCGTTGTAAGATTGTCTAATGCTGCTGATAAGAAGAATGTTAGGACACATAATATCCAAACCAGCTTTACCTTATTGGCCGTATTTATACGATCGGTAATTAAGGCAAAACCTTCATGCGCATCAATAAGCTCCACAATGGTCATTGCTCCAAGTAGGAAAAATAAAATTTCAGCTATTTCAGCTAGATGGTGATCCAATTCATGAGTAACATAGTGCTGGGCATCTGTCGTTTGCCCTTCGTTTAACAGGGCATACTCCTTAAGATATTCCATAAAACCAACGGAACCTTCGAGAATCACATCCGCATTTAGGGCGAATATGGTCCAAGTAATTGAGCCAATAAGTAAAGCGCTTGCGGCTTTGTCTATATGAATAGGATGCTCAAGCGCTATCATTAAATAGCCAATAACAAAAACAACAACCATTAATAAAAACATAGTATAGTCGATTTTAAGATTTTTCGAGGTGTAAAGTTTGAGTAGGGAAAGCGAATTCAGCATTATGTAATTGCACAATGCGCATTATTTCAAAATTGATTTGCTCTTTAATATTTAGGAAGACTCCCCAATCCATTGTGTCTATGTAATAAAGCACCATGACATCAAGCGAGCTTGCACCGAATTCAACAAAATGAATCTCACCATCCTGATTGGTATGGGGGTGGTTATCAATAAACTTTTGAATGTCAGACACAATTTCCTTGAGCTGAGATTCGGATGAATCATAAGTGACCCCAATTTTGAAACTCACTCTTCTATAGGTTCTTAATGAGAGGTTGTCCAGTACATTGTTTACCATCATTAGATTTGGAATAGTGAGATAACTTTTCTCTAATGTTCGAAGGCGAGTACTTCTGAATCCGATTTTCTCCACAGTCCCAGTAACGTTGTTTACAGTTACTAGATCTCCAATAATAAATGGCTTGTCAAAAAATATGATGAATGAAGCTAAAAGGTTTTCCAGACTTTCCTTAGCGGCCAATGCTAATGCGAGCCCTCCAATTCCCAATCCAGCAATCAATGCCCCAATATCCACTTTAAACACAGCCCCAAGCATAACAAATACTGCAAGCACGATGATTACCACTCTCAGCATCTCCACTAAGAATACGACTACTTGGTCGTCTGATTTACTTTCAGTTAACTCTGCACGTTCGAGCATTACAATTCCAATGAAACTTGTAAGCCGTATGGCAATCCATGTGAATATAACCCCAAGAAAAAGTAGATAGAATCTATGAAATACCAAACGCAAACCAAATTCACTCCTTGGAGCTAGATCCCACGATTCGGGATACTCAATATGATTTGTACATACAAATAGAACGATTAACATAATTAGCCAGCGCAGAGGTGCTCCAACCAGTTTATACAATTGCTCTTTGTCTATAGCTGAATCCTTTTTTGCGATTAGTTTAAAAACTAGATCACTGATTCTGTGAGAAACAAAGAATTGAAATAGGGCGCCAACCAATAAAGATCCTGCTACCCATGCATAGTCCTGCATGGTGTTTCCAAGAAATTGTAGTTCAAGAAATTGATTCATGTCCATATGCTGATTAGACCAACTGCGTTAGCGCAATTTCAAATGCGGACTTGGCAATCTTCGTAGTTTCCTTGTTGCGATTGTAAACGTTTTCTAGAGCATCACCAATTGTTTTTGAAGCATCGCTAAATATTGCGACATCTTCAGCTTCATAAGCATCGCTCATGCAATATGCAAATACCCTAGCCATTCCACAATTCGCAATAAAGTCGGGTAGCAAGCTGATTTTGTCATCAGTATAATCTCCAATAGGTCCAAAGAAAATTTCTGGATCTGCAAATGGGACATTAGCACCAGATGATATTACTTCTAGTCCACCGCCAATCATCTGATCAACCTGTTCCTTTGTGATTAATCTAGATGCAGCACAAGGCATAAATACCTCTGCGCCCATGCTCCAAATTTTTTCATTTACTTCGTCAAATGACAACATGTTCTCAGCACCCAGGGCGTTTCCGTCCTTACTCTTAAATAGCTCTGTGATTTCTTCAAATGTGAATCCATCAGGATTCATTAAGCCACCAACGCGGTCAATAATACCAACTACCTTGGCTCCAGCCTGTGCCATGTAAAAAGCAGCGGCAGAACCAACGTTACCCCAACCCTGTATGATTACACGTTTTCCTTTTACGTCAGTATTATTCCAGATACAGTAATAGTGCAGGACAGCCTCGGAAACGCCATAACCAGTTATCATATCTGCAACAACGAAACCACGAGAAGTATCGGGTGAATACTTTGAGTCTATCAATACTTTTGAAACTCCCTCTCGTAGGTGTGTGACCTTGCTCAAATGTTGTCCTGAATTTGGTTCAAAGTGGCCATTTACAATACCTTCTTGCGGATGCCAAAGGCCATAGCTTTCAGTTATTGGAATGACTTCGTGAATTTCATCTACATTTAAATCACCGCCTGTTCCATAATAGTTTTTAAGTAATGGATAAACTGCCTTATACCATCTTTTCAATACACCATCTTTACGAGGGTCTCGGGGATCAAAATTAATACCTGATTTTGCCCCACCAATTGGAGGGCCAGCAACAGTGAATTTCACCTCCATCGTTTTCGCCAACGATTCAACTTCACGTTTATCTAACCCAACGCGCATCCTAGTGCCACCACCGGCGGCACCACCTCTTAGACTATTAATTACAACCCAACCTTTTGCCTCGGTTTCGGAGTCACTCCACTCAAATACAATTTCTGGGGTTTTGTTTTCAAACTTGATTAGTAAGTCTTTCATACGTATAGGCTTTGACTGCGATAAACGGGGCCGCAAATGTATAAAATCGACTTATCCGCAATCCACGTTTATACTGAATGTTTGTTTTAGAAAAGAATCACTTTGACTAGGGAAAATACAAAGCTCCAGCAATAGAATTTGAAGTTGCCCCTGTAACGTTTCGATCGATGTTAGTTTGATTGAGAATTCTTAAGGCACCAAGAAACGCAAACTCAATCGCTTCTTTATACTCGATTATGTTCGAGTCCGGAACTATGCATAAACAAGAACTATGGTGTTGAATTCGCTCTAGTAAAAACGAATTAAATGTTCCGCCTCCGGTAAACAAAGCCTTACCATTTGACGGTAGGTTTTTTGCGATTTGTAAGGCAATATTTTCAGTTAATGTCGATAGCAAATCCGCGGTATTTGCCATATGTGGAATTTGCGGTAAAAACTGCGATACAAACCATTCGTGTCCTAGCGATTTAGGTGGAAACTGATGGTAATAGTCTAATTCATTAATATTTCGGAGAAGGTTTTTATCAATCTTTCCAGAGCGTGCAAATACCCCATCTTGATCAAACTCTCCTCCCAATCCTGCATGGGTGTAGAAATGATTTAAAGCCTTATTGCATGGAGCGATATCATAACCTTTTAATACCGTATCGCTGAGCAATGTGATGTTTGCGAATCCTCCAAGGTTAATGGTGGCATCATATTCTGAAAAAAGTTTTTTATCTGCAAAAGGAACAAGCGGGGCTCCTTGCCCTCCTTTAGTGACGTCCTGACTTCGGAAATCGGAAACAACGGGAAGCCCAGTAAGTACTGAGATAACAGCGCCTGAACCTATTTGCGTTGTGATGCCGTTTTGTGGTTGATGAAAAACTGTAACTCCATGAGATGCGATAAAATCAATAGTCTCCAATGAATCACGACCTAAATCTTTTACAGACTTTGCACAGAATCTGGCAAAATCCCTGTCTAATTTGACGTAGTCCACTGCACTCATATCTGTGGCTATGGCTAGTTTCGATTTTAATTCTAGTGTAAGATTTGCACTGGCAGCACCTAACAAATCGAAGCTCCAAATATCATCATTGTATAAAAATTTAACGATCGCAATATCCAACGCATCGTGCGAAGTTCCGCACATTAAACCAATTCCAGTTATAGGTGTTCTAATCAAGTCAAAAGCTACTTTTGTGGCCGCAAAGTTTAACACAACAAGACAATAATAGACACTATGTTATTTGAACTAACAGAAGAACAAAAAGCCGTTCGGGATGCAGCCAGAGATTTTGCTCAAAATGTCCTTAAGCCAGGCGTAATTGACAGAGATGAAAATCAGACTTTCCCAACCGAAGAAATAAAACAACTTGGTGAGTTAGGATTTATGGGTATGATGGTTTCCCCAGAATATGGAGGAGGAGGCATGGATACTGTGTCATATGTACTTGCAATGGAGGAGATTTCCAAAATAGATGCTAGTGCATCTGTATGTATGTCAGTGAATAACAGCCTTGTTTGTTGGGGTATTGAGAAATTTGGCAATGAAGAACAGAAACAAAAACATCTGGTTCCATTGGCAAAAGGGGAGAAAATTGGAGCATTTTGCCTTTCCGAACCAGAAGCTGGTTCTGATGCAACTTCACAGAGCACTACCGCTATTGATATGGGCGACCATTATTTACTTAATGGAACTAAAAATTGGATTACAAATGGCGGGACTGCTTCCGTCTATTTAGTAATCGCACAAACCGATGTCGAAAAAGGACATAAAGGAATCAATTGCCTTATTGTTGAAAAGGGAATGGATGGGTTTATTGTTGGGGCCAAGGAGAATAAGCTCGGAATTCGTAGCTCTGATACACATACGTTATTATTTAATGATGTTAAAGTACCTAAGGAGAATAGGATTGGTGAGGACGGTTTTGGCTTTAAGTTCGCAATGAAAACCTTAGAAGGTGGACGAATTGGTATTGCGTCACAGGCACTTGGAATTGCATCTGGTTCTATCGCGCTAGCTTTAGCTTACTCAAAAGAACGCAAGGCTTTTGGTAAACCAATAAATCAGCATCAGGCAATAGCTTTTAAGTTGGCAGATATGGCTACAGAAATTGAGGCATCTCGTCTTCTCTGTTTGAAAGCCGCGTGGTTAAAAGATCAAAAATTACCCTTCGGTAAATTCAGTGCCATGGCGAAACTATTTGCTTCTGAGACAGCGATGAAAACGGCTGTAGAGGCTGTACAAGTGCATGGTGGTTACGGATTTGTAAAAGAATATCACGTTGAGCGTTTAATGCGAGACGCGAAGATTACTCAGATCTATGAGGGCACTAGTGAGGTTCAAAGAATTGTAATAAGTAGAGCCGTTCTAGAGGAATAGAATACACTCAGACACTGTGAAATTAAAGAAGCTCGAGCAATGTCTCGAGCTTCATGCTTCTTGACCCTTTCAATAAAATAGTGGAGTTTTCCAATTTGTTTTTTTGGAAATGAGCTTCAAGCTTATCAGTATTCAGAAATACTGAGTACTCATGGTCTGTAGTGTTATGAAATGAAGTACCGACCAAATAAACTCTTGATATTTTATTTGATTCAATCAATTTAGAAACCAATTGCTGATGTTCTTGAGCAGTCCGATCTCCAAGTTCCTTCATGTCACCTAGGATTGCAATTCTTGGCTTGGTTTCCATTTTACTGAGGTTGTCTAATGCCGCTAACATGCTATCAGGGTTTGCATTATAGCAATCAATAATTAAAGTATTACCCGCTTTTGTCGTTTCTAATTGTGATCGATTATTATTTGGTAGATATTCAGAGATAGAAGTGCAAATATTCTCATGTGATACCCCGAAATAACGAGACACCGCTACTGAAGCCATGACGTTCGAGAAGTTGTAAATGCCAGTAAGCTTTGAATTAATTACGTATTCTTTTTCTTGATCTGATCTTTTCCAATGGACGATGAGTTGCCCCCTTTTCATTGAGGGTTTACCACAATATATAGCTCGTTGCGATTCGCCATATGTTGTACCATCATATCCAGTACTTGCTCGCATAATTTTCGGATCATCAAGATTTAAAAATAGAGTGCCGCTTCGAGCTATGATAAAGTCAAATAATTCCTTTTTTCCTTCATAGATACCTTCTTCACTGCCAAACCCTTCCAAATGAGCAAGTCCAATATTGGTGATAAAGCCTAAATTAGGTTCGGCAATATCACAGAGGTGTGCAATCTCCTTCTGATGATTCGCACCCATTTCGATGATAGCGATTTCATGTTTATTTGTTACCTCTAAAAGAGATAATGGCACCCCGATGTGATTGTTTAAGTTTCCTTTGGTAGCATAACAATTATAGCTGGTCGATAGGACAGTGTAGAGTAATTCTTTCGTGGTTGTTTTGCCATTGCTACCTGTGAGTCCGATGATTGGGATTTTCAGCTTTCCTCTATGATGATTCGCCAGTTTTTGCAAACAATGAAGGGCATCTGAAACATTAATGATTCTAGGATTATTCTGGAATTCAGTCCTATTTTCATCGGTAAGGACATAGCTACAGCCAGAGTTAAGAGCATCTAAAATGAAGTCGTTACCATTGAAATTAGCTCCTTTCAGTGCAATGAAAAAATTATTATCTTGTATTTTACGTGTGTCGATACATACACCAGATGAAGCTTTGAATGCGCTGTAAATAGTTTCAATCACGAGAATGCTAAAATAAAAAAGGCCTCAATTGAGGCCTTTATTTTCCATGATTTATCTAGCTGCTCCAAGACCAACTGGACTTCCAACTCGATCCATTGCACATCTAAATCCAATCATCGCTGTAGACTGACGTTCATCTAAAAATCTACGCGTTCCAGGTACCATCCAATATGCTCGATCATTCCATGAAGCTCCTTTATAGACCCTAGCATGATCGTTAATGATAGAAGAATAATCATTTGACTCTCCTTGACCAGGATAAACATACATGTGACTTGACTCTGTCCGTTCATCTTCCTCTTCGTATGCTGACCAATGAACCTCATCAAGATGAGATTTATAATCACCATCTAAGTAATTGATGTTATCAGCCCGCTTATAGTTTCTTCGGTCAATGTTCTCCTCAACCTTAGTGTCACGATAGCGCAGCTCGCCAGGTCGAGATATAATGTAAGAAGAGTAGTCTTTAAGCAGTACTGGCCCAATTTTAGCCATTGCTTCTGCAGCTTTTATTTCTTCAATAGATTCTTCAACAATAATAATGTTCGCTTCGTATTCCTGATCATCATCTAGAAGCTCTTTAGCCCTTAAAATGTGTTCTTGAAGCGTAGACATTAAGGAAGACTCCTGCTCATTCATCGTTGGTTCTGCCTCCATTTGAAACTCATTTAAATAAGAAATGAGTCCGTTAATGTCATATATTGGAATGTCGTACTTATCAAGAAGTTTACCCTCATTATCACGCTCCTTAGTCTTGTAAACATTACCTCTAAATGGTCTAAAATCTTGTACGTCTTCCATTGATAATGGACGATATACATCCATAACCCATTCGCTCACATTTCCAGCCATATTATATAAGCCATAATCATTAGGCCAGTAAGAAAAGACAGGTGCGGTAATGTCTGCGTTGTCGTTTAGCTTGCCTGCAACTCCCATGTTATCACCTCGTCCACGCTTAAAGTTGGCTAACATCATACCGATGTAGACTTCGTCTGGGTTTCTTACTGCGTGACCATTCCAAGGATATAGTCGTCTCTCAACCACTCGTTCTCCTATGCTATTGCCAATGAGTCCAAACGCTGCATATTCCCATTCTGCTTCCGTAGGTAGTCGATACTTGGGAAGAAGAATTCCGTCTTCCATTCTAACATTTCTGTATCCGCTGCTACTTGGGTTTAGATCAGGCAGGCCCTCTATTCTTTTTCCTGAATTATACTGATTCGATAAGTATGCGTCAGTATTGAAATTATCCTCACCAATTTGGTCAATATAATGATCTAATATGCCCTCTCGGATCAGAATGTACTCATTTACCCTATCAGTTCTCCAACTGCAATAGTCATTCGCTTGCAACCAATTAATTCCTACCACGGGGTAGTCCCTGTAAGCAGGATGGCGAAGGTAATAATCTACATATGGCTCATTGTATGACAGCTTTTCTCTCCAAACAAGTGTGTCCGGAAGGGCTTTTTTATAGAGTTCAGGA
>CALKOP010000184.1 GCA_938091155.1 uncultured Flavobacteriales bacterium
TTAGATGGTGGCGCTATGTTTGGCGTGGTACCAAAGTCCCTTTGGACAAGAACGAATCCTTGCGATAGCAATAACATGTGCAATTGGGCCATGCGCTCATTGCTTATTGAAGATGGTAATCGACTGATACTGATTGACACAGGCATTGGGAACAAGCAAAGCGACAAATTTTTTGGACACTTTCATCTTCATGGAGACGACTCCTTAGACTCATCTTTAGCAGCCAAAGGATTTAACCGAGATGATATTACCGATGTTTTCCTGACCCACCTACACTTTGACCATTGCGGTGGAGCCATTGAATTTGACAAGAAATCGGAAGCTTACAGACCTGCCTTTAAAAACGCCAAGTTTTGGAGTAATGAGCAGCATTGGAAATGGGCTACTGAACCCAATGCACGGGAGAAAGCTTCCTTTTTGAAGGAAAACATCTTGCCTATCCAAGAAAGCGGACAATTAGAATTTCTTCCTCACGACAGCGATTTCTTAAAGCAACCCTTCCCGAATATGGATGTGTTGATGGCATACGGACACACCGATGCTCAGATGATTCCTCAGATTCAATACAAAGGAAAAACAGTGGTCTTTATGGCTGATTTGCTTCCGAGCATTGGACATATTCCCTTGCCATATGTTATGGGTTATGATACACGTCCGCTGCTAACATTAGATGAGAAAGGTCGATTCTTAAGTGAAGCTGCTGACACAGAGTTTGTGCTCTTCTTAGAACACGATTCTGTGAACGAATGTTGCACGGTGCAGCATACCGAAAAAGGCGTTCGTTTGAAGGATACATTCTCTTTCTCAGAACTTTAGGCAACCAACCTTCTATAATAGGTTATCGTCATTAATACCATGCGACCCACCCTAGTTTTTTGCCACGCACCCGTTAGAGCATAGATCTGATGTGTAATCTGATGAAAACCCATGTAGCGTTTATAATTAAACTCGTTTGGGTTTTGGGGCGGTGAAATCTCATTCTGCATACCCTTCAATATCAATTCATCTCCATAGCCGAGTTGATAAGCATTGGAGTCCATTTGAAAATAGACAAGCATAGTTTCCTGAATTGGCACCGTATCATCCCTAAAAACAAGGGCCTGAATATCCATCTCAGCTTTTATGCTCTTGGTTCGCAGTACTGCGTCAGAACTGAGGGTTCCTATGAATATGGAGTTACGCTCCAATGAATAATGTGAATAGTGACTTTCATAAAGGCGCTCTGTATACAATGCCGTCAGGGTATAGCCAGCAACAAGAAATAACAGGAGAAAAGTGACCGCAGAGGTCCAACGATGGTTTCGAATAAACGTGAGTAGCAATGTCCCGATTGCGAGCACAACTAAGCACAATTTAAGGGCATATAAGTCTGGTTGAAATATGCCAACGATAATACCAGCTATAAAAGGCCAAATTGCTCTAAACAAAGGCACCTTCTGCCAGATATATTGAGAAGTCGTTTGCAATTTAAAGTAAACAAGGGAAGGAAAATATGAAATTCATAACTACCATGATAATTCATCGTTAAAATCAGTGTGTATTAAACTTTTATTTCAATCAACTGTTTGTGCTTCAAAGAGAAAACATGAAAGCATCCACCATTATAATCTTAATCGTATCAGTACTTGTAGTACTTTTCATTATAACGCAAGGTTTCGTGAGCAAGGCAAGCAAAAACATAGAATCATTAGCATACAAAGTGCTAAAAGAATATCCAGACTTTGAAATTCGAGCATATTCGAAAGCGAATTTCTCTTCTGTTGCGATGCCAAAAAGCAGCTACAAAGAAATGTCCGGTTCTGGGTTTAGAGTGCTCGCTGGATATATTTTCGGAGGTAATGAAGAGAATAAGTCCATTGCTATGACTTCACCAGTGGCTATGGAACTGGGTGACACCATGACCATGAAATTCATGATACCTTCAGAATACAATTTAGACGAACTTCCAAAGCCAAATAATGACCAAATCAAATTCACTGCTGAATCTGAAAAAATTGTGGCTGCTATTAGATATGGCGGTTGGACCAGCGATGAAAAATTGGAAGAAAAAAAGAAGGAATTAATTACGCTTTTGGCTTCAGAGGGAATCGAGCATACTTCAGAGTTTACCTATTTAGGTTACAATCCGCCATACGAAGTGGTAAATAGAAGAAACGAAGTCACTGTTGAATTAGTAAACTATTCTGCAGGTTCTGAAGACTGATCGAATAGCTTAGACTTGGTAATCAAAACCAATATGGCTATCATAGGGAATAGCGGTAACAGCCTAGTTTGCAGTCGTTCATAGACGTTCGCCAGTACACCTGTAATAGCTGCGTTAAAGAAATAGAAGGCAAAAGCAACAATCAAGACAAGTGCCAACTTTTCATCCATTTTCTTAGTTAGAACTGCCCAACCTAAGATCAGCATGGACAGAAATAAGCTGATGTAATTCAGGATTTTAAAAAAGTCAATCGGAAGATGAGATGCGTCTTTGTTCTGAACACTAACCAAGTACTCATTCAACTCTAGTTTGTAATGACTGCGCATGGGCCATGACGGAGGGCTTCCATCGGCATATGTATATTGCAATCCACTCCCCAATTCAATTTGAGACATCTGCTTGATAGTCGCTTTAATACTCGCAAAAACGAGCCATTTCAAATAGCGTGGCTTCGTTAAAAAGTCGTGAACAATAGGTCCACATTCCTCATTCATTGCTTGCCATCCTCCTGGATGTTGACTTACTGGAGCATCCGCTTCCCATAAATACCCTCCTGTTTCTAATGGTAATTTGTCTTTTATCTTACAAAGTGCAATGCTACTCTCGGGGCAATTCTCATCTAGATACATTTTGAGAATCCCCATTTCACCCAAATTGGCGGTAATGAACACATTAGAAGCCATACTTAATCGGAACCCATAACCCCAAATGGCATTATAGCTGCACGTTAATAAAAACGCTAGAACCAATGGTGCAGACAAAAAGGCAAGCTTTTGCTTAGGCACATTTACAGAGGTCACTTTAGAAATTATAGCCAGAAGTATGATGACAAGCAACAACATTGGAATGTGGCTCAAATGCGTAATGATGCTAGTACATAGCAATATGGAATATGCGACTATTCTTTTCCATGAAGGCACTGGCTCTAAGACAATTATAATGGCTGTTAGTGCTAACAGTAAAGTGAATATATCTGGCATTAACTGCGCAGCATACCAAGAAAGACTTGTAGAAAACGAAAGCACAGTCACCAGAAAGAAATGATGCCAATAGTGTCGTTTGATGGTAAGTAATTGAACTAAGCGGAAACTGAGAAGTGAAACCAAAAGCCCTTGTATCAGCACAATAGGCCAATTACTGATCATCCAACCAGATAACTTCATGAGTATGGGATAACCAATAGCGCGATGAAAGGAAGGTTCCAGACTCGCGGCCATCTCCATGTAGGCACCACTATCAAAGTAGACCAATGGATATCGATTATACAAAGCCGGCCCCACAACTGTGATTGTGGTAATGAGGAAGTAAAAAATCTGAAATATGCGATTCTGGAGACTCAAATCTTAATAGCGTTCTTTAATCACATTAAGGTGATGACGAAAGTGTCCCGAAGTAACGAAAAACAACGCTTCAACCTGAACTTCCTTAGCACTCGCAGTGCCGCATTTACCTAATTGTTCATTCGAAATTGAGCTCAGGAGGCTTATCGTTGTGTTTCTAACCGCATCGAAATAGAGCATTAGCTCAGCTGGTTTCCAGCTCTTTTTGCCAGATGCATTCACATATGCGTTCTCATCAAATCCGGCTAATGTTGGTTGCTCCGCTTCTCGAGCGATAGTTAATGCTCTGAAGTTGAATATCATTTCAGTCTCAATGCAATGATGAATCACCTCTGCAATAGTCCATTTATCCTCTTGATACTTATTGCCCACCCTATCGATATCTAGATCGTTTAAATACTCTGAAACCAAATCCTGTGAGGCTTCTAATTCCTGTAGAAGATTTTCGTGTTCAACTAATTTTAAATAGGTGCTGAAATATGGCGCTATAACCAGAGATTCTAGTTTTTTAATCATGGCGGGAAAGTTATGTAGAAATGCAATAAAAAAAGGGGTGGTCCTCACCGCCCCTTTACCCTTAAACCATTTATCGATTCAGTATTGAACCACTAACAACATAGTATACAACCAAACCTTTATTTGGGTTACACATTTTCGATTAAAGGTTGATTTTCTTGTCCGAAGGATACTTAACTGTATACTTAAACACCATTGACTCTGTTGTTCCGGCCATGATATTCTTGCTCCAACGAAGCTTTCCTGTTGACTTTGATTCCTTGGCTGTTTTCGCTTCGACCAATTCTACTTCAATTTCCTTAGCGGTTGAAATTGGAATCTGATCTTCAATGATTAATTGGATCTTGGTCGATTTTGTATTCCTCACAGTTATTTCAATTCCAAATGTTTCCTTCGTACTTCCACTCAACTTTTTAGTTTCACAAAACTCCTTGATCTTTTCTCTCTTCACAATAATACTTTGATCGCGACCTAGGCTCAAATCCAAGGTATCTTCCACCGTACTTGGATTGATATAGACCTTTCCCACAAAGGCGTTTGAGAAAAACAAGTTTGCCTCACCTGGCAATAAATCATATTGTTCAAAATCGGTAACTCTCGCAATAAGAAAAGCTGCAGGATCAACTTTGGGAGCAACATAATATTGATATTCCGCAGGAATGGTCAATTCATCAATAGATAAACCTTGGTGCTTTCCATCAGAAGGAATACTGTGTTTCGATTTGATTTTAAACTCAGTTACGGCATCGTTCATTGGGTAGTCTGCGACAGAACCTACCATATCGGCCGATGACGAGAGCGCTAAAGATTTAACCTGATTCTCTGCCGCCGGCATTTCCAGCTTATTCGAATATCCAACCTCATATCCCATACCCTGTATAAAATACAATCTCCATGGATGAACCTCGGGTTTATTCCCGCTCAGGTTCGGGTTTGCATTAGTGAGTGTCAAATCCACATTCTTCCAATCTATACCCGTTTTCTGAAACACTTTAGCGTTATAAGTGACCTTTAAGGGTTCATCTACTTCTTTCACATTTATGTTGTAAGACGGAATCCAACCAGCAGTTCGCACCATATAGCTCAAATCAAAACTCGCGTTCAGTCTTGAAGGGACATAAGCCTCAACCAAAATCTCCCCTGTGGATCTACCCAATTTTGAATTTTGCTCATTTACCTTTTGTGAGATTCTATTTATAACCTTCTGCAGCGCTTCTTGCTTTTGATTCAACTGCATCATTTTCAACATTATATCAGCCAATCTATCGCGATAAAAGTCACTTAAATCTTCTAAGTCTTCTATTAAGAAGTTTGAGGTGTTTCCTCCCCAACCAACTTGCTTATTGGCCAATACCATTGCTTTTTCTTCATTGTAAACCGCGAGCATGTTTTGATTGAAACTCTTATCAAAAGAGAATCCTTTCAGCGAATCTTCAAGAGCTCTCAATTCCTTGGGTTTTGAAGACTGCTTTAATGGTGTCACTCTATTCGTAACACTCAAAACAGTAATTCCACCGTTGGCAGAAACATTGATTGTGGCTGGATCCAATTCGCATGCTAGACCTGTGAAAACAATCATTTGGCGACCCGATGATAAAGTCCTAGACGCTTTGCGTTCAATTTGGGCCCCTCGCGGATAGACAGTAACAGATTCAAATGTTGAGCCAATCTCTACAGGATTCTGGGCAAATGATGCACCTCCAACTAAAACGATGGATAGGCTTAAAAACAGATTTTTCATATTGTCGTTTTAATCGCGACCTCCTGTAAATCTCATTAATAAATACAGCAACTGTGCTATTGCGGCTAATGTAGCAACAACATATGTTCCTGCAGCCCATTGTAAAGCATTTTTGGCTTTTTCGTGCTCATCTCCTACTGTAATTTGGCTCGAATTTAACCACTGTAAAGCTCGAGCACTTGCATCAAATTCTACAGGAAGAGTCACCAAACTAAACAAAGTGATAATTGCTTGTGCAATGATTACTAGCCAAATGGCTTGTTGGAAGAAATTGAAAGCATAACCTCCAAATAATGCGACCATAAAAATGACACTCATCATTCTACTCGAAATATTCACGGCAGGCACCATTGCAGATCGGAATCCAAGCAAGGCATAACTAGTAGCATGCTGTACAGCATGACCAGTTTCGTGGGCAGCAACCGCTGCGGCTGCCACATTACGACCTGAAAATACATCATGGCTTAAATTTATGGTCTTGTTTATTGGGTTGTAATGGTCAGTTAACTTCCCTTGGACCGAAGTGATTTTTACGTCACGAATATTATTATCGCGAAGCATCTTCTCCGCAATTTCAGCACCTGAAAGACCACTGGATGTTGGCACCTTAGAATATGCCTTAAACTTCGACTTCAATTTCCAACTTACAAAAAAGCTCAATCCGCCAAAAAATAGAATTAGTAAAATGTACATCTTAAATTGTTTTTCATTCAATTATCAATTCCTATACCTCTTTTAAAATAAGAATTAATGACATAAAAAATGGGTTTTGCTTTGGCAAAACCCATCATTTCATGTCGTATTGTCTTCTTAGCTCACTGATAATTAATGAGCAACCACAATTGTCTGTTGGCTCACAAAGTCTTCAGATGAAACCCGAACGAAGTATACTCCGTTTGCCATTTCCCTTACGTTAAACGCTGCCTTGTGAGGACCCGCTGATAATTGTTGAGAATACACTTCTTGTACAAGTGCACCATTCAAATTATAAATGCCGACAGTCACCACATTTCTATACGGTGCATCGTAAGAAACAATTGCCAAGTTTGAAATTGGATTTGGGCTTACCTTCATTTCTGCATTAAATCCTTCAATTTCCTGCACAGCTGTTGGCCAGTTATCAGGGTTCTTTTGGCTATTTGGATTATCTGGATTATCTGGGTGGTTTGGATCTGTGCTGTCCGTTTTTTCATACGTAACAAACACATCGTTTTGCGCAGTGTTGATTAGCTCATTTTTGGTTATATCAGCATTACTATAATTTGCCACAAAACCTACCACGCGTAAATTATCGAGGCTAACTCCTGAAGGCTTATTGAACGAATAAACACTATGAAATCGATCTCCGATTTTAGGTTGTTGAGATATTATATTATCCGTTCCGTTATACTTTGATGGGTTTAAAATGGCCACATCATTGTGACGAAAATCTGACTGGAGATGCGCTTCGCTTCCATTAACATCAATAGTGTCAAATGGTCCAGGAAAAAGTGTGCAAGCCCCCAGGTTTGTTGTAAGATCGAGTCTTTGAGGATGCTCTATTCCATCCTCTACTAAGTAAAGGAAGAAACGCAGTTCCCTATTGACGATACTAAAGGTTGAATCGGTAATATCCAGCTGAACTCGAACAAAAATCTCCTCTTCGCTTTCATCATATAAAAGCTCAGGAATGGTTACTAATCCGTCAGTACTTCGATTGATTCGAGCTTGGATTGTATCCTCCCAAACTTGACCAGACAATGATGTCATTGTTGTTCCGTTATAAGAAACTCTATCGATTGCGGCTCTATCAAATGATGTAACAAAATAGGTTTGTGCCCATTCGTTAGCAAAAGTCTTGAACATTGGATCTCCTCCATTGATTAAATCATCCGTGTGAAATGAGATGACGGCCAATTCATCATCATTAAATTGAGACTTAACGTCTTCTTTGTTACAAATGTTTTCGGCATTACTTGCCACCCATATTGATTCGGTCGTTTCTAATAATACTGTGCGTGTTGATTGCGCATAACTAGTAGCAATGCCAAACAAAAGAATTCCAATTGTGTATATGTGTTTCATTGTTTACGATTTAAATCTGCGTGAAATTAAGTTTTTCATTGTTTCATGCAGCTTTGTGGCATTGACTTAGTTATTTCGCACTTTCAATAAATTGATTTCAAACCATGGGCAGACCTCTGATATTAGTGACTAATGATGACGGATTTCATGCACCTGGAATTCAGGCTTTAACCGAGGTTGCGAAAAAATTTGGTGATGTCATCAAAATTGCTCCTGATAAGCCACAGAGTGGAATGGGACATGCAATCACCATTAACTCCACTTTGCGAATTCAAAAAATGGAGTTATCTGATGAATACAGTGCATATCAATGTACCGGCACCCCAGTTGATTGCGTGAAAATTGCGTTAGATGTTATTCTGGATCGTAAGCCAGATCTCATCATTTCTGGAATCAATCATGGATCTAATGCCAGCATCAATGTAGTATATTCTGGTACAATGAGTGCCGCACTTGAAGGATATATTGAAGGAATTCCTTCCATTGGCTTTAGCCTTCTTGACCATGGCGTAAATGCTGATTTCAGCTCAGCAAAGGTTTTTGCCGAACGAATTATCACAGAGGCTTTACAACATTTAGATCAAAAATTCTGTTTGAATGTAAATGTGCCCAATATTAAACTAAATCTCATAACAGGTATTAAAACTTGTCGTCAGGCTCATGCAAAATGGCAAGAA
>CALKOP010000185.1 GCA_938091155.1 uncultured Flavobacteriales bacterium
AGCTAAAGAACGTGTTAGATCGCGTGGATATCATCACAGGTACACTTGGCAAGGCGCTTGGCGGTGCCATGGGTGGCTTCACCACAGGTCGCAAAGAAATTATTGAAATATTGAGACAGCGTTCAAGACCATACTTGTTCAGTAATTCTCTGGCACCAAATATCGTGGGAGCTTCCCTAGCTGTTTTTGAAATTCTTGGCGAGAGTACAGAGCTTCGAGATAAGTTGGAAGAAAACGTAAATTATTTCAAGCAACACATAAAGGCAGCTGGGTTTGATATAAAAGATGGCGACTCTGCTATCGTGCCAATCATGTTGTATGATGCTTCGCTTTCACAGAAGTTTGCGGATATGCTGTTGGAAGAAGGGATCTACGTTATAGGATTCTTTTATCCAGTTGTGCCTAAAGATCAAGCTCGCATTAGAGTTCAGCTTAGTGCAGCGCATAGTAAGGAGCATTTAGATAAGGCAGTGGCTGCCTTTACCAAGGTTGGTAAGGAGCTGGGAGTAATTAAATAATTACTCTTTTATAAATTCATTTCACTCAGCCTTGTTTGAGTTTAAAATAGTTTTATCTTCGCGGCCCCTTTTTGGGGACATAAAAATTGTAATAGTGAGTCACTTAAGTTATAAAACAATTTCTGCGAATGCAGAAACCGCAGACAAGCAGTGGCTTGTCGTAGATGCGAAGGGCCAAAATCTTGGTCGTTTTTCTTCTGTAATAGCTTATGTATTGCGCGGTAAGCACAAGGCTAATTTCACTCCTCATGCAGATTGTGGTGACAATGTCATCATCATCAATTGCGAGCAGTTAGAAATGTCTGGCAGCAAAATGCAGGAGAAAGAATATATTTGGCATACTGGTTACCCAAGTGGTCAGCGTGTTCGTAACGCGGAAGAAATGATGAAGCGCCAGCCACACAAGGTTTTGGAAAAGTCAATTAAAGGCATGCTTCCGAAAAACAAGTTGGGCAACCAATTATTCAGAAACTTATATGTATACGTTGGTGGAGAGCATCCACATTCAGCGCAGCAACCAACCGTTCTTGATATCAACACCGTAAAGTAAGATGGACGTTATTAACGCACTAGGCCGAAGAAAAGCCAGTATCGCAAGAGTTTACCTTTCAAAGGGAAAAGGGAAAATCACTGTAAACAACAGAGAATCTAGCGATTATTTCCCAATTGCAACATTGCAACACAAGTTAAACCAAGCATTTGTAGCTACTGAAACTGATGGTACATATGATGTGACGGTAAACGTTGCAGGTGGTGGAATCAATGGTCAGGCCGAAGCAATTCGCTTAGGTATAGCAAGAGCATTGGTGAAAATCAACGAAGAATACAAACCAGCGTTAAGAGCGCAAGGCTTAGTAACGCGTGATCCAAGAATGGTTGAACGTAAGAAGCCAGGACAGAAGAAAGCACGTAAGCGCTTCCAGTTCAGTAAACGATAATTCATATTTAAATAACAGTTTAGAATCTAAATCAGCGGGACTTCCAGAGGAGCTACCCGCTGATTGCTTTAACTCAAAGAAGGTAAACATGGCAAGTACAAACTACAAAGAGCTGCTAGACGCAGGAGTGCACTTCGGTCACTTAAAACGAAAGTGGAACCCAAACATGGCCCCATATATTTTTATGGAGCGCAACGGTATTCACGTTATTGATTTGCACAAGACAGTTGCGAAATGCGATGAAGCTGCTGCAGCCATCAAGCAAATAGCAAAGTCCGGTAAGAAGATATTAGTTGTAGCAACAAAGAAGCAAGCGAAAGACATCGTTGAGCGTCAGATGAAGGAGGTGAATATGCCTTATGTGACGGAAAGATGGCCAGGTGGTATGTTGACAAACTTTGTCACGATTCGCAAGGCAATTCGTAAGATGACTGACATCGACAAGATGAAGCAAGATGGTCGATTCATGACTATGTCAAAGCGAGAAAGACTTCAGGTTGATCGTCAACGAGAAAAATTAGAGAAAGACTTAGGCAGTATTTCTGACTTAACAAGATTACCAGCTGCGCTTTTTATTATTGATATTAACAAAGAGCACATTGCTGTTCGTGAGGCGCGTAAGTTGAATATTCCAACTTTTGCTATCGTAGATACTAATGCAGATCCAAAGTCAGTTGATTTTCCAATTCCTGGAAATGATGATGCTTCTGCTGCGATTGATAAGATTTTAAGTGTTATGACTGACGCGATGAAAGAAGGGCTAGCAGAGCGAAAGACAGATAAAGATAAGGCAGCTAAGGTCGCGGAAGCAGCAAAAGCAGCCGAAGATGCAAAGGCTGCTGAGGAGGCAAAAGCAGCCGAAGAAGCGAAAGTGGCAGAAGCTGCAGTTAAGGCTGCAGAAGCAGCGGCTGATAAGAAGGCAGCAGAATCTGCAGCAGAATAATTTTAAATAATAATTAGACAATACGTAAAGTAATGGCAAAGATTACTGCATCAGAAGTAAATAAGCTGCGTCAAATGATTGGCAGTGGAATGATGGATTGTAAAAACGCTTTGGTGGAAGCTGAAGGCGATTTTGACAAGGCAATTGAGATTCTTCGAAAGAAGGGTCAAAAAGTTGCTGCTAAAAGAGGCGATAGAGAAGCAAACGAAGGTTTGATCATTTCTGTAGCGGATGAATCAGGTAAGAAAGGTGTAATTACCGCATTGACTTGTGAAACTGATTTCGTAGCAAAGAATGCTGACTTCAACGATGTAGCAACCAAGATTGCCAACATTGCTTTAAACTCTGGAGTTAAGTCAATTGATGAGTTGAAATCTCAATCATTTGATGGAAATGGTTTAACCATTGGAGATAAGGTATTAGAAATGGTAGGAAAGATCGGAGAGAAAATCGATGTTACTGCCCTTGATTTTATTGAAGCTGATACTGTTGTAGCCTATAATCACCCAGGAAATCAAGTGGCTTCTTTAGTAGGCTTAAACGCTTCTAGACACGCTGAAATAGGTCGCGATGTAGCAATGCAAATTGCTGCAATGGCCCCTGTTGCTGTTGATAAAGAAGGCGTTTCACAGGCTATTATTGAGAAGGAAATTGAAATTGGAAAAGATCTTGCACGACAAGAGGGAAAGCCAGAAGAAATGGTTGAGAAGATTGCTATGGGTAAGCTGAATAAGTTCTTTAAGGAGTCAACACTGTTGAATCAAGCCTTCATCAAAGAAAACAAGAAGAGTGTTGGTCAATACTTGAAGGAGATTGACTCAAACTTAACGGTAACCGAGTTTAAACGACACTCGTTAGGTTAATCGATATTAAATTAAAAAGAGCGATGATTATTCATCGCTCTTTTTTTGTCCAATAATTTGATCAAAAACATAGGTTTGCGTTATGGCGAAATACAAACGGATATTACTTAAGTTAAGTGGAGAAGCCCTCATGGGCGAGCAGAGTTATGGAATAGATAACGATCGCTTGATTCAGTATTGTAAGGAAGTAAAAGAAATAGCTGAATTGGGGATTGAAGTTGCCGTAGTTATTGGAGGTGGTAATATATATCGCGGAATGCAAGCGGCCAGTTCCGGAATTGACCGAGTTCAAGGTGATCATATGGGAATGTTGGCAACAATGATTAATGGCCTTGCTGTTCAATCAGGAATGGAATCAGTTGGAATGAAGACAAGATTACTTTCTGCAATAAAAATGGAACAGATTGCAGAGCCATTTATTCGAAGAAGGGCAATACGTCATTTGGAGAAGGACCGGATCGTAATTTTTGGAGCAGGTACAGGTAATCCATATTTCACTACAGACACTGCTGCTTCATTAAGAGCCATCGAAATCGAAGCAGATGTAATATTGAAAGGTACACGTGTGGATGGTATATATACTGCTGACCCAGAAAAAGACACCTCAGCAACCAAGTATGATACGCTGAGTTTTGCGGATGCAATTTCAAAGAATTTAAATGTGATGGACATGACTGCCTTTACTTTGTGTCAAGAAAACAATGTTCCCATTATTGTCTTTGACATGAATACACCCGGAAACTTGAAACGATTGATGGATGGTGAAAAAGTTGGGACGCTAGTTGAAGCATAGATAGGACGGCAATTATTATTTTCGACTGCAATAAGATCAAAGTGATATGGAAGAGATAGAAATGGTTTTGGATATGGCTAAAGAAAGCATGTCCTCGTCAATTGAGCATTTTAAGAAGAATCTTGGAAAGATTAGAGCGGGTAGAGCGAGCGCCTCTATGCTGGATACTATTTATGTGGACTATTATGGTTCTCAAACTCCATTGGTACAAGTATCTAATATCAATACACCAGATGCGCGTACATTATCGATACAGCCCTGGGAAAAAGCTATGTTGGAACCGATCGGTAAGGCAATAATGCAAGCCAATTTGGGGCTTAATCCTCAGAATAATGGAGAACTTATCATGATCAATATTCCAGCTTTGACGGAGGAGAGAAGAAAAGATCTTGTGAAGCAGTCACGCGCAGAAGGTGAAGACGCTAAAGTGTCCATACGAAATGCAAGAAAAGAGGCCAATGATGAAATTAAAACCTTGAAAGAGGATACTATTTCAGATGACTTGGCGAAAGGAGGGGAAGATAATATTCAGTCTTTGACTGATTCTTATGTAAAAAAGGTGGACGAGCTTCTAGACATAAAAGAAGCAGATATAATGAAGGTTTAGGCAGTAAGTAGTATTACTATCCCCAGACCTGTGTTCCTTCGCTACAATTTTTACACATTTCTACTTCGCTTCGCGATTTGAGAATACTTGCCCTGAACTGCTTGTAATGTGAGTTGTTCCAGATAGATGCAAAGGATTCCTTTTGTAGGTTCCCCATGCTATGAGCAGCGTCTTTATCGAAACAACAAGGTACCACACGTCCATCCCAAGTTATTACTGCTCCTGACCACATTCGCCAACAGTGATTATCGAGTGGGTTTTTAATTTCCCATTTCCCATCTGATATTTGGCGGTATCGGGAATGATTATCCAAGGTTGGAATCAATTCATTGCCATTTTTAAAATCATAAATCTGAGCAGTTTTGAATTTAACCTCATTAACTCCTAACCGTTTTCCAAGT
Organism: uncultured Flavobacteriales bacterium; assembly: GCA_938091155.1. Classification (GTDB taxonomy): domain Bacteria; phylum Bacteroidota; class Bacteroidia; order Flavobacteriales_G; family Salibacteraceae; genus SHAN690. The sequence goes on from CALKOP010000185.1 coordinate 5,064, forward strand.
GATTTTACCTCCTCAATTTGATGTTGATTTGGTTTAACCACAAGAAACTGAAAAATTACATGTGGAGTGGATGACTTTAACTCCTTTTTCCAGTGAAGGATGTTTTTGGTTCCTTGGATTACCTTAGACAGGTCGCCTTCTTTCCTATAGCTTTCATAAGTGCTTTGATCTGTGCCATCAATGGATATTATTAGTCGGTCTAATCCAGATTCCACGGTTTTTTTTGCTTTTTCAGAATCTAGGAAATGGGCATTGGTACTTGTCGCTGAATATATTCCATGCGAACCACACAATTTTACCATATCTAAAAACTGAGGGTGCAAATAAGGCTCACCTTGAAAATAGAAATTAATATAAGTGCAATGTGACTCTACGTCACGGAGGATATTCCCAAGCAAGTCAAGATTCATTTTCCCAGTGGGTCTCGAGAAAGACCTCAGGCCACTTGGGCATTCAGGGCATCTTAAATTACAGGCTGTGGTGGGTTCTATACTTAATGATATGGGCAGTCCATGGTGTTTCGGATTTCCGTTTAATCGACTCAGCCAATAACTAGAGAGAACTTTAGCCCCATTGATAAGTTTGCTCAAAGTGAGCTTTGACAACATGTTGAATTGATCTCTCATTTATGCCTTCAAAAATAGCATTGCCAAGGGTGCTACTTGTTTATTAGTCTTACCTTCGGCAACCTCTCGAAATTGCTTAGATTATGTGGGCCAAGCTCGCAGGTTTTATACTTAGATACCGCCTTTTGTTGATTGTGTTGCTGGTAGGCTTCACATCTGTTATGCTTTATCAGGCAGGTGGAGTTAAGCTCTATTATGGCCTGCCCAGAATGCTGCCAGATGATGATCCTACGCTGTTGGCCTATGATATATTTCGCGAACGATTTAAAGAAGAATCAACCGTTTTTGTAATTGGGATTGAGGAAGATCTGTTTAATGATCCTGATTTATTCAATAAATGGTATGAGCTCGGACGCTCTGTCAGCTCAATAGAAGGCTTAGATACAGTGCTTTCAGTGGGAAGTGCTTTCAATATCAAAAAGGATACGATTGCCAAAAGATTTGTGATCGAGCCTTTGGTGAAAAACAAAGTGCGCTCTCAGAAAGATTTGGATTCCCTAAAGGCTGAATTTGAGTCTTTGCCATTTTACAAAAACCTCATCTATAACTCTGAGAATAATTATAGCCTTATGGCTATTTCTATGAGGAATGAACGATTTAACTCCACAGGTCGTTCGGCTTTTTTCGGATCAATATTGGCCAAAGTGAAAACGTTTGAGGAGGAGAATCAACTCAAGGTTATCTATTCTGGAATGCCATATATCCGAGAAACGATGACCGAAATGATCAAGCAAGAATTAAGGTTATTTGTAGCACTTACACTGTTGGTTACGATAATCATACTGTTACTGTTTTTCAGATCGATAAAACCGGTTCTAATTTCAATGACAGTCGTTGGACTGGGTGTTATTTGGTCTTTAGGAATGATTAGTTCATTGGGATATGAGATCACGATCCTTACCAGTTTAATCCCCCCTTTAATAATAGTAATTGGCATACCAAATTGCATCTATCTCATTAATAAGTTTCATTCTGAGCTTAAAACCCATGGTAATAAGGCAAAGGCACTGACGAGAGTAGTAACTAAGATTGGTAAAGCCACCTTCATGACCAACGCTACCACCGGAGTGGGGTTTTTGACCTTTACGTTCACAGAAAGTGTGATTTTGGTGGAATTCGGAATTGTTGCTTTTCTGAGTATAATGTCATTATTCACCCTTTCCATTTTGGTCATTACCATTAGCTTCAGCTATATGGCACCGCCAAAAGACAGTTTTACAGATCATTTAGAAAAGAACTGGATTACTTCACTTATCTCCTGGTTGAAACGGGTGGTTACTGGTCATAGAACCAAGGTTTATTGGGTGTTTGGGCTAGGTGTATTAGTGGCCTTTATTGGTTTGCTTCAAATTAAGACAACAGGAAATATTGTTGATGACTTGCCAAAGGATCATCCAATAGTTGATGACTTACATTGGTTTGAAACAAATTTTGGAGGTGTTGTTCCATTCGAAATACAAGTGGATGCAGGTAAACCAAAGCAAATTATGAATCCGAATCTTCTTAAGAAGATGGAGGAGGTTTCGGCAGTATTTGCTGGTGACCCATCTTTTTCAAGATCTATTTCGATAGTTGATGCGTTGAAGTTTGTAAAACAGGCTTTTTATAATGGAAATCCAGAGCGATATGACTTAATCACCAGCCGGGAACGTACTTTCTTCAAAGATTACGTTGAAAATGCAAATGCCGATGAAGGCTTACTTCATTCCTATTTAGACAGCACTGAGCAATTCGCTCGTATCAGCTTGCAGATTGCTGACATTGGAACCCATGAGATGGATAGTATTTTAGCTATTGTTACTCCAAAGGTAGACGTCATACTAAACCCGAAACGTGCGAAACAAGATTCATTATTAAGAGTAATCGATACGACCAATAATCCAGAAGTTCGAGATTCCATTGCTAGGTATATTCTGAAAAGAAACAGCGCGGCAAAGAGAAGGTTTATTCGATCAGTTCAAGATTCGACAAGCGAGGAGAAATTTGATTTGGCAGCTGCTCCAATTGCTTCGAACCTTGAATACTTGGGTAAAACGAAAGAGGCGTTGAATAATACCTATACTGAATTTGTGTTTACTGGTCCTAGTATCACTTTTTTGAAAGGCACCAATTATCTCATTCGTAATCTATTCGTGAGCTTGAGCATTGCCATTGTGATTGTAGCCTTGCTTATGGCGGCTGTCTTCAATTCGTTTAGGATGATTGTGGTATCGGTCATTACAAATTTGATTCCATTGCTATTCACCGGGGCTATAATGGGCTATTTTGGTGTGGCAATAAAACCGTCCACATTATTGGTTTTTAGCATCGCTTTTGGAATATCAGTCGATGACACGATACATTTCTTGGCAAAATATCGACAAGAGCTTAGGCTTTATAATGATGATATAGGGTTAGCTGTACGTGGCGCTTTAAATGAAACTGGAGTAAGCATGGTCTATACATCAATAATCCTGTTTTTCGGATTTAGTGTCTTCGATTCATCTCAATTTGGCGGCACACAGGCGCTTGGATTACTGGTTTCATTAACAATGCTGGTGGCCATGTTTGCTAACTTAATACTATTACCATCTTTTTTAATGACATTCGAAAAATGGATGATCACCAAAACATTCCAGGAACCACTATTTGAGTTGCTAAATGAAGAGGACGATATTGAATTGGATGAGTTAGATTTTAGAAAACCTTCAGAAAATATAGAAGAGTGAAAGGAATTATTTTAGCTGGGGGAGCAGGTACTCGACTCCACCCACTTACGCTTGCAACGAGTAAGCAACTGTTGCCGGTTTATGATAAGCCGATGATTTATTACCCATTGTCAGTGCTGATGATGGCTGGAATAAATGAGATTTTAATTATCTCGACCCCTGAGGACCTACCTAATTTTGAGAGACTTCTTGGTGATGGATCGCAAATTGGTTGCACGTTTACATATCAAGTTCAGGCAGTACCAAATGGACTAGCGCAAGCCTTTGTTTTAGGAAAAGAATTTATTGGTGAAGATAGTGTTGCACTCATTTTAGGGGATAACATTTTCTTTGGACATGCCATACAAAACTTGGTGAAGTCCGCATTAAATCCTAGCGGTGGCGTTGTCTTTGCTTATCATGTAAACGATCCCGAAAGATATGGTGTTGTGGAGTTTGATGAAGATAGAAAGGCTATTTCTCTTGAAGAGAAACCAATAAAACCCAAATCGGATTTTGCCGTTCCTGGATTGTATTTCTACGATAATCGGGTAGTCAAAATTGCTGAAGACCTCGAGCCAAGTGCACGAGGTGAATATGAAATTACTGATGTGAATAAGGTGTATTTAGCAATGGGCGAATTAGAGGTTCGTGTGATGGGAAGAGGTTATGCTTGGCTGGATACAGGAACATTTCCATCACTTATGCAAGCAAGTCAGTTTGTGCAGGTGATTGAAGAACGACAAGGTCTAAAAGTGGGTTGCATAGAAGAAGTGGCATACCGGATGAAGTTTATTGATGTTAACCAGCTGAGAAAATTAGCCGAACCATTAGTGAAAAGTGGTTATGGTGCATATTTAATGAAATTGTTGGAGCGATAATGAATAGGCTATACAGCGACATGTTGAGTCGCGTAGAAATGGAAATTGAGCGAATTGAGATGCCAAATTCCCCCTCAAACCTTTACAATCCGATTAGATATATAATGGGTTTAGGAGGTAAAAGGGTAAGGCCCATACTGACGCTTATAGGAAGTCAGCTATACTCTGGGAAATATGATGAGGCGTTGAACCATGCTATGGCTGTGGAGATGTTTCACAATTTTACGCTGGTCCATGATGATGTAATGGATAGCGCTGATGTGCGAAGAAAGTTACCTACTGTGCACAAAAAGTGGACATCTAACATAGCACTCTTAAGTGGGGATGGCATGTTAGTTCTTGCATATCAATTATTGCAGAAATCTTCTCCTGAAACATTTTCGCGTACCGCTGAAATCTTCTCAAATACGGCACTAGAGGTTTGTGAAGGACAGCAATTGGATATGGATTTCGCAGACATTGATTATGTGTCAATGAAAGAATACCTAGGCATGATTCGTCAAAAAACGGCTGTTTTATTATCATGTTCGCTTCAGATTGGAGCGATTGTCGGTGGAGCCGCGGATTTAGAGTTGGTTATTCTAAGCGAGTTTGCCGAATCGTTGGGACTGGCATTCCAAGTAAAGGATGATTACCTAGACGCCTTTGGAGGAGCTGAGTTTGGAAAAGTTCAAGGTGGCGACATTAGGGAAGGAAAAAGGACATGGCTCACAGTTAAATCTATGGAATTGCTTGGGTCAGATGCAGATAGATTACGCGAAGCGTATCAAATACAAAACTTGGATAAGCGCGTTCAAGCGATATTGACTATATATCAAGAATTAGATATTCAATCGCTGGCTCAAAAAGAGGTGGAAAAATACTCTGAAATTGCAGTTTCAAGTATTGCAAAGCTAAATGGTGACGAACGCGCCAAAGAAACATTGAGCTGGCTTGTTGATCAGCTAATTGGTAGGACTATTTAGTCATGTTTTGACCAATATATGTCGAATAGTGATGAGTTAAGCGTTGGGTAGGAAAATTCAAATCCAGTATCACAGATTTTTTTTGATGACAAGGGCACACCCCTGAGTACCATTTCGGCAGTTTGTCCAAACAGGATTCTTATAACAAATTCAGGAATATTCGGCAAGATAATTGGTTTGTCCATCACATCAGCCAACGTTTGCATAAACTCTTGATTGGTTGTGGGCTCAGGACCTGCAGCATTATATACACCATTAAGATTATTCATTATTACGTGCTTAAACATTCTAGCTACATCTGAAAGATGAATCCAGGACATGTATTGCTTACCTGAACCTAAGCCTGCACCCAAATAGAACCGAATAGGCTTGGATATTTTAGTCAAGGCACCTGCTTCCTTAGTCAAGATCAGTCCGATCCGAATTTTGACTACATTATCAGCAAGTCCATTAAAATGATCGGCACTATCTTCCCATTTTTCACAAACCTCCGCAAGAAATCCTTTTCCGAGCTTAGAGTTTTCATCGTGTATATCTTCTGATAATATCAGCGGATACCAGCCTATTGCAGAAGCTGAAATGAATTGTTTTAGGCTAATTTTCAAATCTTTACATTTTGAAAAGAGTAGCTGGGCAGATTTAATACGGCTATCCAAGATTTCTTGTTTTCGTTCATCAGACCACTTTTCTGCAGCAATGGGCGCTCCAGCAAGATGAATAATTCTGTCAACACCTTCAAATGCTTGTGTATCCATAGTGCCACTATTAATGTCCCAAATAAATGTTGGGTAAGCCTCATCTCCAGTGACACGTCTTGATAAGTGGTGTACTTCGATTCCACTATCCAATAGTAGCTTTGATAAAGCCATTCCTAATGTGCCAGTACCACCTGTGACTAATACTTTCGCCATGTGCAGAATAATTTAGAATTGAAAGAGGTCACAAACGAACTAATAAAGATTGATGACCAAGCTCTAATTTGCGAAGTGTGGCAGCAACTAAGAAAAGACTTCATGCTAGCTGGTATAATTGGGCTGCCGGAAGAAATCCCATCGAGTTCCAATAATTTAATCTTCATTTTACAAGCGTTCATCTCAAAGGCGAAAAATAAGATTACAAATTGGGATAATCTCAATTATCGAATAGATATACCCTCATCCATTGATTTTGCTACTCTTTCTGATCAGGAATATGCGCAAGTTTTGGCATATCGAGTGCTACAAAAAATCTGGATTAGAAAACAATTCAGCTCGTTGCCAAAACAAGCGAGTTTCGTAAAGAAGCCGTTGCCATAAAATTTTAGCTTTGTTATTCATATTCGAATAGATCGATGGATAAATTTTCATACCTCGGAAATGGCGATGTTAAAGCTATTGAGGAACTATATCAGTCCTATAAAAGTGACGCCAAATCAGTTGATGAGAAATGGCAGAGTTTCTTCGCTGGATTTGATTTTTTTCAAGAGAACTACGATTCGGAAAGCATTCCGCAAGGAACGTTTAAGGAATTTCAGGTAATTGAACTAATCAATGCTTATAGGTCTCGTGGCCACTTATTTACACAAACGAATCCAGTCCGAGAGAGACGCAAGTATGAGCCTACTCTTGATCTTAAGAATTTCGGTTTAAGTGATTCAGATCTCGATACAGAATTTCAGGCGGGTAATGAACTTGGAATTGGTTCTACAAAGCTGAGAACTATTGTAGATCACTTAAGAAAAACATATTGTCAAAGCATTGGTGTCGAGTATACTTACATCCGAAGGCCTGAGGTTGTTGACTGGATGCAGAAAAGGATTGAGTCTACACATAACTCAAGTGATTTCGGCCCTAGTCAAAAGCGAGCGATGCTTGAAAAGCTGAATGAAGCAGTTGTTTTCGAAAGCTTCCTTCATAAGAAATTTGTGGGTCAAAAACGGTTTTCGCTCGAAGGAGGGGAATCGCTAATTCCGGCATTAGATGTAATTGTCCAGAATGGTTCACAAGACGGAGTTGATGAAATAGTCATTGGAATGGCGCACCGTGGAAGATTGAACGTACTTGCCAATGTCCTTAAGAAGACATATACTGAAATATTTAGCGAATTTGAAGGGAAAGAATATGAAGACAATCTATTTGATGGTGATGTAAAATATCACTTAGGGTTTTCATCTGAAATAGTGACTGAAGCAGGTAGGAAGCTGCAATTGACTCTTGCTCCGAATCCTTCTCATCTTGAGGCAGTAGATCCCGTAGTTGAAGGTATCGTACGATCCAAAATCGATACGTATCTGCATGATGAGAAAAAAATTATACCAGTTTTAATTCATGGTGACGCATCTATATCCGGACAAGGTATCGTTTATGAGGTCGTTCAGATGTCTCAGCTAAAAGGATACAGAACTGGAGGTACTATTCATGTGGTGATAAATAATCAGATTGGATTCACAACTAACTACATTGACGGACGTTCTAGTACATATTGTACAGATGTTGGAAAAGTGACATTGTCACCAATTTTTCATGTTAATGGAGATGATGTTGAAGCTGTGGTTCATGTTATGAAATTAGCTGTCGAATACAGACAGAAGTATCATGAAGACGTTTTTGTTGACCTTTTGTGCTATAGAAAGTATGGTCATAATGAAGGAGATGAACCTAGATTTACCCAGCCTACTCTGTATAAAGCTATTTCAAAGCATCCAAACCCGAGGGATATTTATATCAAAAAGCTTATTGGTGAAGGTGTATTAACTCAGACCGAGGCAAAAAAAATAGAGTCTGATTTTAATTCCTTTCTGCAAGATCGATTGACCGATGCAAAAGAAAAAAAGATAGCCAAGATCACGAACTTCCTAGAGGCAAGTTGGACAGGCATGAGAAGGTCAGATGATAAAGACTTTGATCAATCTCCCGACACAGGTTTTGATTCTAAAAAACTTTTAGAAATTGCAAAGTCTGTAAATACTCTACCATCCGACAAGACGTTCTTCAAGAAGATGGTAAAGCTGATGGATGACCGTCTTAGAATGATTGAAGAAGATCGATTAGACTGGGCAATTGCAGAGCAACTGGCTTATGCAACACTTTTATTAGAAGCATATCCAGTTAGGATTAGTGGACAAGACGTGCAAAGGGGTACCTTTTCTCACCGCCATGCTGCTATCACATTAGAAGATAGTAAAGAGCAATATTTTCCGCTAAGCAACATATCCTCAATGCAGGGTGAGTTTTATATATACAACTCATTATTGTCAGAGTATGGTGTTCTAGGTTTTGAATATGGCTATGCAATGGCTAACCCGATGTCTTTAACGGTTTGGGAAGCACAATTTGGGGATTTCTTTAACGGAGCTCAAATTATTATAGACCAATTTTTAAGTGCAGGCGAGGATAAGTGGGCATGTATGAATGGGTTGGTCATGCTTTTACCTCATGGTTATGAAGGTCAGGGAGCGGAGCATTCTTCCGCTCGATTAGAAAGATTCCTATCACAATGTGCTGAAAACAATATGCAGATTGTGAATTGTACCACACCTGCGAATTTTTTCCATGTACTAAGGAGACAATTGTATTGGCCTTTTAGAGCGCCATTGGTAGTCTTTACTCCTAAGAGCTTGTTGAGATACCCTAAATGTGTGTCTACAAGGGAAGATTTATCAAAAGGTAGATTCCAAGAGGTGATTGATGATTCAGTTACAAAGAGGTCTGTGAAAAAAGTCGCGTTTTGTTCTGGTAAGGTATACTACGATTTACTGCAAGCACGAGAAGAAAATGGAAGAAATGACGTTGCGATAGTGCGTTTAGAGCAGATGTATCCTTTCCCACAAGGTCAATTGGATAGCATTGTAAAGACCTACAGCAACGCAAAAAGTCATGTGTGGGTTCAAGAAGAACCAGAAAACATGGGTGCCTGGCAGTTTATTTCACGGAGGTGGCAGGGCATTGATTTAGAGGTGATCTCAAGACACGAGAGTGGAAGCCCAGCAAGCGGTAGCATGAAGCGCTACCAGCAGCGACAGAAAGATATCATAGACAGACTATTTAATTAATTATATCCCTAACATGGCTGATATATTAGAAATGAAAATGCCCAGTCCGGGTGAGTCAATCACTGAAGTGGAAGTAGCACAGCTACTTGTTAGTAATGGTGATGTTGTAGAATTAGACCAACCAATTGCAGAAATAGATAGCGATAAGGCCACTCTTGAGTTGAATGCTGAGTCGGCTGGTCGGATCGAATTTTTGGTTGAAGAAGGCGATACGGTAGAAGTAGGACAACTAGTTTGTAAAATAGACACATCAGTAAAACCA
>CALKOP010000186.1 GCA_938091155.1 uncultured Flavobacteriales bacterium
GTTGTTGATGTATGACGATGTTTCGAAGCAGACATTCCTGATTGGAGATGAAGGGAAAAGCAAATATCGAGACATGGCTCGATTCAATATAAAACGTGGAAGTGGCGACAATATGGGCGTGGCAGGACAATTAAATGATAACGCGGATGTTACCGCACCGGCTGAAAGCTACTGGCCCAACCAATATGATGTGTACAATGTGAAAGGCAATGTGAGCGAGTGGTTGTTTGAAAAAAACACCCATGTTGGCGGAGCGTGGAATACGCATGTATCTGAGGATGTATCCCAAAAAATGAAGTTAGAAAAAGCTTCTGCTTCTGTTGGTTTTAGATGCGTTTGCGAGATTGCCGAAGAGGCACCTTAGTCTGAAAAAGCGCGAAGCCAATTTTTGGACTTAGATCGCATACCAGCGCTGTCATCATTTTTTAGTGGCTTAAGGAATAGTGCCATTTCATCTCTTAATTCTTGATAAGGTTTAGCGATTTTGCAAGCACATTCTAGTGGATGAGCTCTAACAGCAATTGCATGCTTTTGAGATGTGAATGTCCCTGTGGCAAAAGCATCTACCTCTCCTGAAATTTCATCGTTGATTTCAATATGGGATATACAACACCAAAGATCGCGAAGCATGCTCTGGTTGGAAATTGCTTTTAGTAGTTTCCACATGGATAGTTGTATTGATCGGCCCACTTCGGGATATTTTTCAATGAAATGCGTGAGCAGCCAAGTCATATGCCATTTCACAGGGTGCTTTTGACGATCCACTTCAGCAAAAAACTCAATAAAGTCTGGTCCTTCTTTGTCTATAAGTTCAACTAAGTTTTGAATTTTGGCCTTGGATCGATCATTCGATAATGATTGGACAATATCTTTTGAAGCAATCAATTTTATTCAAACCTTAAATGTCTCACAGAGCGGCCTTCCTCTCTAATTTCCTTCAATGCGTCTATGCCAATTTGAATGTGAGAATCCACATACTTTTCGGTCACACTTTTATCACTCAAATCTGTTTTCACACCCTCAGGAACCATGGGTTGATCTGTAACGAGTAATAATGCGCCTATGGGTATATGATTGTGAAATCCAGCTGAAAAGAGCGTGGTGGTCTCCATATCGATTGCCATGGCTCTAATGGTGCGTAGGTATTCCTTAAAATTCTCATCGTGTTCCCACACACGTCTGTTCGTGGTATAGACGGTGCCTGTCCAATAATCTAAGCCTTTGTCTCTTATGGTTGATGATACGGAACGCTGCAAAGTAAAAGCGGGAAGTGCCGGCACTTCAGGCGGGAAGTAGTCGTTGGATGTTCCTTCACCGCGTATTCCAGCTAGAGGCAAAATGAAATCACCAACTCGACTTTTCCATTTCAATCCACCACATTTTCCTAAGAACAAAACGGCCTTCGGTTCTATAGCTGTAAGCAAATCCATTATCGTTGCTGCATTTGGGCTGCCCATTCCAAAATTGATGATGCTTATTCCATCTGCTGTAGCGTTGCGCATTGCTTTGTTTTTACCAGTTACTTCCACTTGATGCTTGTCCGCAAAGCGCTCCACATAGTTATCGAAGTTGGTGAGTAAAACATACTTCGAGAAGTCTTCAAGCTTAGTTCCAGTATATCGCGGTAGCCAGTTGGCAACAATTTCTTCTTTGGATTTCATAAATGGCAAGGTAAAGATTCAGAGAATAAACGCTGCTTTCTCGATAAATGATATTTTCGGCTTGGATGCTTTATCAATTACTTAAACCAGTTATTACTTTTTCAATCAATGCCTATTTCAAGCGCATTGATGTTATAGGTGCTGGGAATTTAGAGCTTGATGGAGTTATTTATGTCTGCAATCATCCCAGTGCATTGTTTGATCCAATAGTCACTGCTAGTCGAGCGAAGAAGTCCATATACTTTTTAGCTGGAGCTGAATGGTTCGGATCCGGGTTTCAAGAGTGGATATTCAAGAATGAAATGAACATGATACCCGTTTATCGTCCTTGGTTGGCCAAGGATAAGAAGCAGGCTGAGGCAAGTAATGATGAGATGTTTCGCGCTTGTTATGAGTCTTTGGCAGAGGGTAAGCGCGTTATCATTTTCCCAGAAGCCAGCAGTGTGACTGTGCCCTGGGTCCGAGAAATTAAAACGGGTGCGGTGCGAATTATGCTTGGTGCGGAGGAGTTTTTGAAGGGCGAAAAGGAAATAAGGATTGTGCCAATAGGATTGAATTACACCAATTCACATCGCTTTCAAACCAGTGTGGTGATGAATGTAGGCGAGCCAGTTGACTTTTCTGATTTACACGATCGAGAATGGGTTGATGAAAAAGAAAAGGTGGTGGAAATGACAGCGAGAGTGCGCCAATGCATGGCCGATTTGCTCTATTATCCTGATAATCTAGAGAAATTTGAATTCATCAAGGATGTGAAAAAACTCATGCTTGGCGTGTTGAGATCTGAAATTGGCGTTGCTGAAGGCGATGCTGCGGAGGGGTTTCGTATTCGAAAACAGATTGTGAATGAAATCAATGAAATTTCAAGCAACAAACCCGATGCTGTAAAATTGGTAGCGACTGAGCTGAGGTCATATATCGAGACATTTGAGGCAACAGGTTTCCGTCAATACAATCCGTTTGAAGAGCCAGTTGCATTGGCGATATTTAAAATCATTGGCCTATTTATCAGTTTGCCATTATTCATCATTGGTGCTTTATATAATTTGATTCCGTTTCTCATTGCAAAAGGAGTTTACAAGCGTTTTTTTCGAGGGAAAGTCACTAAGAAAGACGCTCAGGGTCAATTAAATTCAGCATTTGCTGGTTCCTTAGGTTTTGCTTCT
>CALKOP010000187.1 GCA_938091155.1 uncultured Flavobacteriales bacterium
AATTGATTTATGCACTTTATGATGACTGGTTAATTTGTTTCAAAGTATTATACAAGCCTATTGCTATGGCAAGGAGTGCAAAAAGCAGAGTGAAAATGCGCTTATCACTAATCGGATATTCGGTGTCTAAATATTGACCAAGAAAGGCTCCTAGAAATATGGTAGTGGTCAATTGAAGGCCAATTCCGGATAGCCGAGCAAAACGGTTAAGCGGTTTTTTCACTTACTTCTTTGCGCTCTTCTCGCGTTAGCTCTTTTACAACTCCACCCATGCTGCAGGTTCCGCTAAAAGTAGCTCCAGGTTCTATGGCCAGCTTACCCACAGTAATATCACCGTGAAGTTTGGCAGACGCTTGTAGATGCATTAACTCTTTTACCTGCACTTTTGCTTTTACATAACCGGCAATATTAGCTGAAGCACAAATGACAGAACCATCAACGCTTCCTGATGGACCAATCACCACTTTGCCAGTAGATTCAATAGACCCTTTTAGTGTTCCATCTACCCTAAGAACACCTTCAGTTTTAATATCACCTTGAATCTGAGTTCCTTTTGCGATCTGGTTGTGTGCACCAAATTCGCCATCAGTGTTGTTGTTCTTACCAATCATAGCATATAAGCTTTAGGACAAATGTAGAATTATCCTTTAAGAGGGAGAGGCTACTCGGGTGCCGTGTAGTTTTCTGCAAAGAAAAGTAGGTAGGCTTCCACAATTTGGTCCTTATAGAACGTTGCATAGTTATTGAAGGAAATTACGAAATAGGGGTGTTCTCTTAGTCTAAAAACTTCTGTGTCATCTCCAGCATTTAAAAATGTGTTGTAATAGTTTAATGCGGGCGTGCTAAACCCAACCTTGGAGACAACAATCATTGACTTACCATCCTTTATTGGGATCATGGTAGTTTTGAGTCCTTTAGAACCAAAATACCTTCTATTGAAATCTGAAACTTTTGCCTGAAGTTTGTTATAGTCGGCCGTGTCAGGAACAATTATTACGAAATTATGCTGAGCTCCAACATCGTAGTTGTATTCCTTCTTTTTTTCCTCAATAACCTCTTCCATCGCAACCTCTTCGGCCTCTTCGAGCGTATCTATTTCTTTGCCGTTTTTCAAAAACTCTAGAATCTTTCTGGCCTCTTTACCTTCTTCACGACTACCATACACTTTTGCAACAATTTCTAACTCGGCAATCATCCTAGCTTCACTATCTATTCTGCCAAGACTGAGGGCAATTATTAGTTTGAATTTTGGAACGTATGGGCTCTCTGGGTATTCCTCTAATGCTTTGGTGGACATATCATAGCATTTAGAGTAATACCCTTGTTTAAAGTATTCGTAAGATCGACCGTAAACCGTTTCTAATAAATCTTCGGACGCCACTGCTTGTTCAGCATAATCAGGGTTTTCAATGACTTTTGCGTAATCGGTTTCAGGATATACATCCAATAACAAAGCCTTATAGAAGACTGCCTTTTCTTGATTTCCATTTTTCGTGAACATTAAGTAGAGTTGATAGTAGGTGTTTGGGTGGTACTTGGTACTGTCGTATCTACTTATCAGCTCCTCAAATGTTGCAATAGCCATTGGCTCATCTAGCATTTGATCTTTATAAACCATCGCCAAATCATAAATTGCTTCAATTATGAGTGCGTTTGATCTTACTATTTTCTCATCTGTATCGGGGACGCTTTTCCAATAAAAATTTGGATTCTTTGGATCGTTCGCCCCCTCCGTAGTATCGGCTTCTGCAAGCTCTTCATCAGTTTCTAATAACAGTGGCGCTATGGATGTTTTATCTTTTCTCCTCCAGTCATCCTCATTTTTTCTACTTGACCAAATTTTCTTGAATTCTGATGCTCCAAAACCAACGGCTGCTGGATTATAGAAATACCATTCACCTCGGGTAATATTCCGGTTTACTTGTTGGTTTTGATTGAATTTGTTGGCTTGAGCCTGGCTCTCCTCCAATTGTTTTTGTCTTTTGGCATCGATTTCTTCTTGTATCAAATCTTCGATGATAATATCAATGATTCTCTCTTGTTCTTTTTTTGGTTTTTGTGTAAACGCCTGCAAGCTATCCTGTGTTTCTACGATGGTGATATCGCGCATCATTTGGGTTAAGCTATTTGCGGTTAAAAGTATTTTGTCATAATCAGGATGTTCCGTGCTAAGAAATGCAATAGTACTGTCGTAGTATGTTTGAGCCAATTCATAGTCGTCCTTAGCAAAAGCTATTTCTCCAAGTTTATAAAAAGCAAGACCTTTAGTATTCCCGTTTTTAACAGATTTCTTCGTGGCTAGCTTCAGGTATACTATTCCCTCGGGCTCATTTCCTTCTTTAAATTCTAGATCGGCAAGTGCATAATAAATCTGATCTAGATATTCCACATTCTTGTCGTCTTTCAACATTTTAAAAAGAATCTTTCGAATAGCCTCAATATCTCCGGCGGTAACATCATATGCTAAAGCAAGATTGATCTTAGCGTAGAAAGTCATCTCATATTCCGGGTTTCTTTTTATTACATTCTCATACATGGAGCTAGAAGAAATACCGTCTCCTTGTAGTCTGAGAAGTTGCGCTAGAATAAACATCCTCCTTGTTTTTTCGTCACGATTTTTTGTGTTTGCTATCGACTTCTGAAGTTTTTCAATGGCTTCTTCATTGCGCTTTTGGGCTAGGTAATACTCCGCTTTAAAGGCAAAAATATCTCCTAGGTATTTCTCAGGAAGCCCCTCGCCTTTATCGAGCTTTCTTAATTCATCTCCTGCACGTGTATATTGTTCTTGTTCAGTGTAGACACGGGCTAACCAATAGTGGCTGAGCTGTTCCGTTTTTGGGGCAGGGTATTTGCGTTTAGTGAAATCGAAGATTTGTTTGGCCTGAGTCAATTCGCCTTTTAGAAATTGCGCTTCACCCATTACTATCCACGTGTCCTGAATCCATTTGCAGTTTTCTTTTCCATTAATATCCATACTGTGCCGATCCACCACCATTGATGTTTTCTCAATTGCACGTTCTAAGTCAGGATATACGGGCTGAACTACTTCATCCTTTGATGAGATGAAGATGGGAAGTAATGAAGTGTAGTCTTCTTGATGATTTTCTTTCATGGATTGATAGGCGTCTTGTAGCGCAAGTCGACCATTAAAAAATCCATTGTACCGCGCCGTAACATTGTGGTAGGAGCGATTCACAATCGTGTTCTTTTCTTGAGAACATGAAGTTACCACAGCCAAAAAGGCGATTAAAGACAGTATTTTAGTGTGGGCGCGCATACGGTGCTTCTCTGAAAGATAGAGCGGCAAATTTACCGTTATTACCATGTGAGCGTGATTCAACGCCATTTCGTTAGCTTTATTGGCATTTACCGAAAAAAAAATGGCGTAGGTTTGACCGCTGCTAATGGCTAAAAAAAGGGATACACAAGAAAAAAAGAAGCTGATAAAGCGTCTGCGAAATCATTACAAGCTGGTGGTTCTAAATATAGATACGTTCGAGGAGCGTCTCTCACTTTTGCTTACACCACTAAATGTCCTGATTGTGGGTGGTATTGGTTTAATCGCAGTAATATCGATCTTGTTTTTACTCCTAGGTTATACACCGCTAAGGTTTTATCTGCCAAACTATGCTGAGGAAATTCGAGTTAAGAAGCTTGCTGTTGAAGCAACATTTAAAGCGGACTCAATGGAGATCTTAATGGCTCAACAAAATGCGTTTATTCAAAACTTTCAAGGCGTGGTTGACGGTACGGTTGGATCGGAGATGCCGGACACCAGTATTGATTCGCATGTAGATCCAAAACGGGTAGAATTTACTCGAAGTGAAGAAGACTCGTTGCTGCGAGCTGAAATCGAAAAAGAAGACCTGGTGAATTTACATCCCCAATTTAATAGGGACAATGAATCATCATATCTTTTATTTCCACCAATAAAAGGGACTATTACAGATAAGTTAAACGCACAAAAGCAGCATTTTGGAGTTGATATCGCTGCTCCAAAAGACGCTCCGATAAAAGCCATTGATGATGGTACAATTATCATTGCCGCTTACACAGCGGAGACTGGTTATATTCTTCAGATTCAGCATGATAATGATTTGATATCTGTGTATAAACACAATTCAGTGTTATTAAAAAAACAAGGTGAAAAGGTTCGGGCAGGTGAAGCGATTGCCATTATTGGTGAGACAGGAGAATACTCTAGTGGACCTCACTTGCATTTTGAAATGTGGAGAAATGGTATTGCATTAAATCCAGAAAGTTTTTTTTCATTCGAATAATGGCTGAGATTAAGATCTACACGGATGGTTCTTCAAGAGGTAACCCTGGGCCTGGGGGGTATGGTGCGGTGATGCTTTCAGGCCAACACCGAAAAGAGCTAAGCCAAGGGTTTAGATACACCACTAATAATAGAATGGAACTCCTAAGTGTAATAGTGGCTTTAGAGACGATTAAAAAGATAGGTAATACAGTCATCGTATATTCGGATAGTAAATACGTGGTTGATGCGGTGGAAAAGAAATGGGTTTTCGGGTGGGAAAAAAAGGGGTTTAAAGGAAAAAAGAACCCTGATCTTTGGAAGAGATTCCTAAGAGTTTATCCTAGAAATAGTGTTGCGTTCCAATGGGTTCGAGGGCATGATGGAAATACCTTGAATGAGCGTTGTGATTCACTTGCAGTAGATGCGGCTACTGGGGCTGACATGATGAATGACACAGTATTCGAATTAGAATCAGGTTTTACTGGCTAAAAGGAGAAGGCCGGCTATCGTGCAGTTTGCTCAGCTCCTCAATGTTTTTTGATAATGCGGCACTTTTATTACGCAGAGAGGCCAGGCGTTCAATTTCTTCTAGACTTATTTCTTGAGCGGTTTCAATTTTATCGATTTCCAGCGAATAGAAATTATGTGCTGCTTCCAATCCCGATAATGAGGAGCTTCCCGCCCACCAATTTGGTTTCTCTTTCATAGAATAAATCATTGACTCGACCATCTCGTCAATGATATTCTCCGAACCTATCTCCAAAGCATATTCTTGATAATCGGTGTTCATTAAATACAGCTCAAAACCATCAAGTTTTTTAGTGTTGTCCGCGAAGAATTTAGCGTTTGCTTGTTTTGGGCATGTTGCGTAAATGCGTGAAATCCAGCTGGGAATGCGCCCTTCGTTTATTGATTCCAGTTGCTTGGCTTGTTCTGCTCCAAAGCAAGGATCTCTCTGTGTTAAAACTGACATGCAAGTGCGAACAACTTGGTATGATGAATCTCGAAGTCCATATGCAAACAAGATATTGAAATCTTCGGTTCCTTTGCTCAAGCTATCCAACGTTTCGTAAGCCATCGACCGCACAGCGGATTTTCGATCAAGTTGTGTCATCTCAATGAGCTGT
Source organism: uncultured Flavobacteriales bacterium (assembly GCA_938091155.1). GTDB lineage: Bacteria > Bacteroidota > Bacteroidia > Flavobacteriales_G > Salibacteraceae > SHAN690. The sequence goes on from CALKOP010000187.1 coordinate 5,389, forward strand.
GCTTTGATAGACTCATTCCACTCTTTTTTAAGCATGACTAATTCCAGCCCTTTGTTACGAAGCACCCAAAAATCATCTTGTAGAAGTCTTTCAGAATGAACAAGCGCTCGGTGTTCGTTTTGAGAAAGCAGGGCTGAAAGTGCCGATTCTCTCGATAAATAAGATTTTGCTTCTAGAAGTTGAGTTTCCCAGACTTCATTGGGCTTAACCTCATACTTTTCCCATAGCAGATCCATTGCGGGGTCTAGCGCGAACCAAGATGAGTTTTTTGCAAAAGGAATAATTAAGGTGTCTTTTCGATTTTTAATTTCTACAAGAATCGTATCTTGATTATTTCCACTATTGCCATAGACTAATGGGATGTGCAACCGATATGTTGGCCAGTCTTCAGATTGGGTTTGAGAAGTATAAATAATTAAATTATCGGCTTTTCGCTCGTAATTAATCTCAACAATCGGATGACCTTGTTTTGCAAACCATTGGTCAAAAAACCACCTCATGCTGCGGCCACTCACCGCTTCTACAGAGGAACGAAAGTCGTCAAGTTCCACAGTGCCAAAGGCATGGTTTTTTAAGTAGTGGGTAAGTGACGCAAAGAAATACTTGTCTCCTAACTCAATCCTCAACATATGCAATACACGACATCCCTTTTGATAAGTATGACTATCAAAAAGATCATGTGCAGTGTTAAAGTGATTTCGAATTAATGGTTTTACAGATCCACTCGCTTCCATTAAGTAGGCATCCATATCATTTTTAAGATGGGCTTGAGCTTCATCAAGACCATATTTATACTCTTTCCACAGATACTCGCCATAGGTGGCAAATCCTTCATTGAGAGTGAGCTGCGACCAGGATTCACAGGTTATCAAATCGCCAAACCAGTGATGAAAGAGTTCGTGGGCAATGACGTCCTCATGAGATTCATCAAGTAATTCTCGTTCAGATAGTTGAACGAAATCACCATGAATAACGGCAGATGTGTTTTCCATAGCCCCAGAAACAAAGTCTTTAACGACTACTTGATGGTACTTGTCCCAAGGATAATTGTATCCAAGCTTTTTAGAGTAAAACTCGAGCATCTCAGGAGTATTGCCGAAAATGGCTTTTGCATCTGAGCGATATTGCTGATCTACGTAATACCAAACTGGTATATCGCGCCAATTATCTTTCACAACAGTAAACTCTCCTATTGCCAACATGACCAAATAGTTGGCATGTGGTTTATCTTGTTTCCAATAATCTGTGCGCATCCCATTTGCATGCTCCTCAGAATAAATGAGCTTACCATTGGATATGGTGTGAAAGTTACTATCGACTGTAAGAAAAATTTCGTGGGTAATTTTTTCATGAGGATGATCTACCGAAGGAAACCAGGCTGAATTACACTCAGGCTCGCCTTGTGTCCAAATTTGCATTGGGACATCGGTTTGGCTTGCATTTGGGTTGATAAAATAGAGCCCTTGATTCGATGTGATGGTACTGCCTCCCACGTGCTCAAGGTCCGCTGGTCTTGCTATGTATTCTATAAAAACAAAGGCGGTTTCTGACACCGCTAATGGTTTTATGGGTGTAATGAGAATTTCCTGATTGTCATATAGATATTCCGGAACATAATTAGTATCACCAATTTCAAAGCGAATGGATTTGATTTCAAATCCCCTAGCATCTAACTGGATTGTTTTTCTCGATTTAGCAAATGCAGACAGGCTCAATTTAGCGCTACCTATTACTTCTTGTTCTAGCCAGTTAAACCTTAAATCAAGCTCAATATGGTGTATATCGACTAGTATATCAGGAGGGATTTGATATACTGGAGCGGGTTCTAGATTGAATTCCATCTGAATGGTGTCGAGCTCAATGGCAGTCTCGGGTGACCTACCACTCTGCCCATTTCTAAGTAATCCACATGAGGATAAAGCCCAAATTGCGGGTAATGTGAATAGAAGGATTAGTCCGCGTTGAAACGACATTTGTCAAAGATGTAGATTAAGCACTAATTATACCTTTGCTATATGCAAGAAGTAATCATAGGAGGGTCTTCATTTCAAATTGTGTCTGGGAAAACCAATTCAGAGGTAATCATAAATGGAAAGACTCACGTGGTTGATTTACATACCGAGGGTGCGAGAAAATTCCACTTATTATTGGATAACAAAAGCTATTCAATAGAGGTGGTGGATGACAGTTTAGATGGTGAGCCGATCATTAAGGTAAATGGTAGCGTTTATCGTCCGAAAGTAAAGTCTGAAACTGATTTGCTTCTTGAGCGATTGGGGATGAATGTGAAAGCTAAGAAGGAGTTCAAGGAGTTAAAAGCACCTATGCCAGGTTTAGTAGTGGAATATCGGGTATCTCCTGGTGATAAGGTTAAAGCTGGAGATCCGCTGGTTGTTCTTGAGGCCATGAAAATGGAAAACATCCTAAAAGCTCCTGCCGAGGCAACAGTTAAAAGCTTGGTACAAGAAAAAGGAGCAGCAATAGATAAAAACGCAATTCTTATAATATTCGAATAATTATGAAAAGATTACTACTAATTGGCCTAAGTTCAGGTCTTATCGCGGCTTGTGGGCCTACGCAAGAAAAAAAAGTTGAAGAGGTGGTTCAGGAAGTAAAAACTTGCACCTATTCCTATGATCCGGCTTCCGTAGAAATCCTTTGGAAGGCTTATAAATACACGGAAAAGACCGGTGTTAATGGCGCTTTCAAAGAATTTGAGCTTACTGGTGCAAAAAAGGCGAGCTCGCCCGCAGAGTCCCTTGAAGGAGCCTCGGCAATCATTGATACAAAGTCAGTGGACTCTGGAGATCCGACAAGAGACCCTAAGATTATGGAGTCTTTCTTTGCGACATTGGAGAATGGGGAAACACTAAACGCAAACATTTTTAATTTTAACAATCAAGACAAAACGGTCGACATCGAAATTGCTATGAACGGTCAATCGCAAGTGATTTCGGGAACCTTTGCCGTTGTAGATAATGAACTAGAGGCTCGATTTGAAATGGATGTCAATAACTGGGGTGCAAGCATTGATAAGTTGAATGAAGTATGTGAAGACCTGCATAAAGGCGCAGATGGCAAGAGTATTCTCTGGCCAAATGTTACAATATACCTTCTGTGTGGCTTTAACGAAACTTGTGAATAGGATTATAGACTTATCTCTACTTGGCTGAGGTCTATGAATTGTTGAACTCGCTGTTGAATCGTCTTTTTATCCAAGTTGAGAAGCCTTTCCGTACCAAATTTTTCTACACAGAATGAAGCCATGGCTGAGCCAAAAATGATGGCTTGTTTCATTACTTCAAAATTAACCTCTTCCATTGCGGTTAGATAGCCAACAAATCCACCAGCAAAGGAGTCACCTGCTCCTGTCGGATCAAATACTTCCTCTAATGGTAAGGCAGGAGCGTAGAATATTTCATCATGAGAAAAAAGCAAAGCACCGTGCTCCCCTTTTTTAATGATGAGGAATTTGGGACCCATATCTAAGATGACCTTGGAGGCTTTCATTAATGAATATTCTCCGCTTAACTGTCTTGCTTCCTCGTCATTGATGCTGAGAACGTCAACTTCTTTAAGTACTTCCTTTAGTTCGGGTAGGGCAATGTCCATCCAAAAATTCATTGTGTCAAGCACAATAAGTTTTGGTCTTGTCACCATTTGCTTGATAACTGAATGCTGAACGGAAGGGGTAAGATTACCCAACATCAGATAGTCAGCGTCTGTGTAATGAGAAGGTATGGTAGGATCGAAAGTCTCTAATACATTTAGCTGAGTATCTAGCGTATCGCGCGTATTCATGTCATTGTGGTACTTCCCTGCCCAAAAAAACGATTTTTCATCTTTTCGCATTTCAACCCCATCAAGGTCTATTCCACGATTTGTAAGTTCGGTTAAAAACTGAGAAGGGAAATCGTCTCCTACTATTGAAACTAAGTTAATGTTTTGGGTAAAATAACTGGCTGAAAGCCCCACGTATGAGGCGGTTCCTCCTACAATGCGGTCTGCTTTTCCAAATGGGGTTTCAAGGCTATCAAAGGCCATTGTACCGACTGCGACTAGTTTCATATTCGAATAGATTGGGGCGGTAAATGTGCGCATTCCATTGATAATAGTTTTAACACCCTGCCTTTTACAGCCACAAAATCAAGCCTACGTGTTCAAGCAAATTACACAAGTTGGAACCGCAAGCCTTTTAGTGCTGCTTCTTTCGAAATCTACCAATGCGCAGAATATTGATGTTCAGAGTGTTTCAATATCTGCAGGTTCATCTATATGTACAAATGACACTGCTATTTTAAATATTTATTTGGGCTGTGTTAATTTTACATAGGATAGTATTGCTGCGGATGTGAGTGGTGATACGCTGAACATACAACTGTATTGCACAGGGAGCTCCATATGCTACGGAGCAATTACTTACCCATCTGATTCAGTTGAAATTCCACCAACGAACTATGGCTCTCATATAGTTATCGTAAAATCTTATAAAAGCGTTACTTTACTAGACACAGATACAACCACTACAAATTTCGCCTCTTGTGATCCTATCTCGGAGTTTTAAATGCCAGACACTTCGATTTGTCTTGGTGATAGCCTTTGGATGACAAATCTTAGCCAGAGCAGTAATTTTTATACATGGTTGATGAACGGACAGTATCTATCAAATGATTCGAATGAGTCTCATTTGTTTAGTTCTAGTGGGCAAAGCACAATTACGTTAATAGTAACAGATGGTAACACTGTTGATGCCATCGAGTATTAACATCGGTGCCGACACAACTGTCTGTCCCTTCGATTCAATATTATGGGACGCTGGGTCTGGGTATTCTGGTTATTTATGGTCTACCGGTGACACTACTCAAAAGTATTGAACGCGCAAGTGGAGTTTTCAGGGTTACTGTAACTGAGGATGGTAGCTGTGATGGAACCGATACTATCAATTTAACACAGATATATGTTCAAGAGTTGGTTGCTTTACAAACTAGTGCATCAGCTTGCGCCAGTCTTGAAATTGGCACGTCCAATAGCTTCGCCTCATATAGTTGGTCCAAGGGTTCCGCAGATACAGCCATAACTGTGCAGATTTCAGGAACATACACGGTGACCGCCGCAAGCGTTGAGGGTTGTGAGAAGGTTGATGAGATAACCGTAGAAGTGCTGGAGGCAACAGAAAACAACTTAGGAAATGACACAACAATGTGCTCTGATGAAAGCTGGAGCTTAAGCCTTTCAGCAGCTTCATCAGGTGTCTATCTATGGCAAGACACTTCGACTAGTAGTTTTTATACTGTGGTAAATTCTCCGGGTATGTATTGGCTTTTAATTACAGCGGATAATGGCTGCCCTTCGCTTGATTCTATTGAGATTGATGAGAAAAAATGCACCGTTGGTATTGCTGATCAGAGGGCAGATGAGTTATTTATTTATCCTAATCCGGCTTCAACCGAAGTGCTTGTCACGGGTCTGAATAGCCTTTCTATTGTAACAATTCTGGATCGAACAGGACGAATAATACAAGCAGAAAAGGAGATTGCAAATGATGGTGTGATTGGCTTGCAAAACCTCAGTGTTGGAGTTTATTTCATGGAAATTAAGACTAAAACGTTGACCCAAGTGCAGCGCTTGCTGGTAGTGCATTAATTAGATTTTATCTTTTCCATGTTGTAGTTTGCAGTGCAAGTATTAATATTGCGGCCCCGTAACAGGAAAACATTCCTCCTTAGCTCAGTTGGTTAGAGCATCTGACTGTTAATCAGAGGGTCCTTGGTTCGAGCCCAAGAGGAGGAGCAGAGAAAAAGCACTTGTTAGCAATAGCAGGTGCTTTTTTTGTTTAACAGCCAGAGGTCGTCTTTATTTTATTGGAAGTATTGTTACGACAGGGTTTAACCCCTCTCACCCCCTTCAACTTTCACCCTTGCAGTTTAAGATTTTCAGATTAATGACTGGTAATTTAAATAACTTTTGATTTACTCAAATTTAGCTGTTATTAGTTATCTACTGCCATTATTCTGCCAGTCAACTTTTGATTTTTGTGGGGGATTAAACGGTATTGTCTCTCGGCATAAAAAGAAAGAGTAATACAGATTACCTTACTTAGTATTTAATCGCTGTAAATAGGCATCTGAGTGCCTGTATTAGCGTCTCTAAATAGATGTTGGAGCGATCTGAAAAAGTTAAATTGATTTGGTTAGCGAATGATGAGTTTGGAGATTCTACTAGGTATCCTTTAAACGTGTCAGTTGATCAAAATCTAGTTGAAGACTTAACAGCAGAATCAGCTCTTAAATACGTGGCAACCGCCTCTGCCGCTACCCTAAATCAAACCTACACTGAAACTTGTTCAGCAAGCTCTGCACTTGTAAACAGAGTAATTTCCAATCAACCTCAAACGGGGTTGATGCCTCGGGACAAAAGAAGAAGGGGTAAAATCAAACAGTATTTCAAGGAACACCAGTATGACTGTATGGCATTTCTCTGTTTTCATATAGTTTCTGCGGTTGGATATAAGACGTTCAGAAACGTAAGCACCGATAGACTAAAGAAGATACTAGGTAATGACTATTTACTGTTATTAGATCAAGGGAGGTCATGTGGTCTGATTGATTGGAAGCACCGCCCCACGCACTATAACAGCGATGACAACCCGAACCACTATAATCTAATTTCAGTCAAGGGAAGAAGAGGTTCTTTTCAGCGTGTTCATCTCGCAAATGGAATTGCAGAAGAAAGAATCCGAAGGTTAAATAACAAAGATGTAAACGCCTTTAACGGAGCAATTCTTTTGAAGACATACAACTCCATCCAAAATTGTTTTTTGGATGATTTGCAAATGGACGTGACCAATTCTGCATTAAGTGGAGGGCATTTTGTACCCACCATAGATGGTTACGGAAATCGATGTCACAATCATCTGGTTAATCTCAACAAAGAGTATAGAAGTAAAATTAAATGGCGCTCAGATTCTACCGCCCCCACTGGTGAATTAGATTTAGCTAACTCACACGCATTCTTTCTTTTCCATCTCTTCCATCATCAGCATTTAATAGACTACGCTGTTACTGATTCTAAGACCCGTTTAAACCTTAAAAAAGCGTTTGACATACCATGTAATAAATGGGTGATGAACAAAGCTCTAACGAGCTTAAAGAGCGGTAGATTTTTAGAAGACTTCTTCATTCCAATGATGGATGAATGTGACCCTTATTGGAGGGGGTCAACCAAACAGATGATGATTGCAACTAAGGCATTGAAAGAACAGGATATGGTCGATGATCGTACCCTTGGGAAGATGGCATTTATGTATATCATTAATGATGGTGCTAAACACCTCCTAAAGAAAATAGCAGACGTACCTATCTACTCCTTCATCGCCTATACCATAGTTGAATTACAATGTATTACCATCGCCCCTATTGACATAAGAGGAGTTAAAGACTATGAATCTAGAAAGAACACATCCTTGATTCTTCAACGCATTGAGTCACGGTTTATGCAAGAGACATATTTACGTTCTGGGATTAATTGGGGATTCCTAATCCATGACTCTGTATTTACCCTGGAGAGTGAGTTCCATCTGGTTAGAAAAGCGATGGTTGATGTGGCGAGGTGGATGAATATACCAACCCCATTTTCTAAGTCTAAGACCTACAGCTAAAAATTACTTTACACACCCCCTTCTGTAATTCAATACAGTCAAGGGATTCAGAAACACCACCCGTCGACTATTGGTATATATAAGTCTGTATGGTATTACTGTATCTATAATTTATATAAAGACTAACAGTCTATCAATCAATAAACAGTTCATTAAAGGTTTATAGTTAATCACTATGTCTACAGGTTGGAGATATATAAATAACCAATAATCTCCAGCGGACACCTTATGTCAATGAGTGGTTTTTTTGAATGTACTCTGTCTTACTCAAATAGATTTACAGAATGAGAAGTGACAATCATTATGGAACGTGAATATTTAGGTATTTACCTAGTTATTACCCAAAAAAAAGTGATACGCCACGTTAAGATGCCGTTGTCATTAGTTTTGTTTAAATCTCAAAACAAAATTATTATGAAAAAAGGCATGAAAATTTTCGGAGCGATGTTTATTGCATCAGTAATTCTGACAAGTTGTTCAAATAAAGCGGAAGTAAGCTTAGAAAAAGTCCTTCAGATAACCGGAAATACTTTTATCGGTGCGTGCCGAGTTGGGAATGCGGCTGGGGACGCTACCATTAATTTTAATGGGAAAATGGTACGTGTGAACTATTCTGCGATGGGATACTCTGCAACTGAATCAGGTTTTGTAAGGAATTTAAAGTTAGATGATGATGGGGAAAATAATACTTATTGCATCACGGGGGATTGGAATAATCAGGATGCAGGCGATGGTCATTTACGTTTAGAGGTGTTTGGAGCAGATGCACCTAACACAATCTATCTAGCAATCGAAGGCAGTAGCTGGAAATATTATGCTAGTATGGAATTGTCGGATGAAGATTTTAATGAATTTATTACTGTCTTAAGGAGGGAAGAATAGTTCTGAAGTAGTAACGTGGCAATCAGGAATGAAGGTTATTATAATTACATTTTCAAATGGAAAAGTAATAGCAAACTACCGCAGCTATAGATGAAATGTATGGCTCAAACTTATGTACCCGATGATAATTTTGAAAATGAATTAATTGAACAGGGATATGATGCTGTTTTAGATGACTCGGTAACTACAGCTAATATTGACACGGTAATAAATTTAGATGTAAGTAGTCTTAACATAAGCGACCTAACAGGAATCGAAGATTTCACCTCCTTAACTAGGTTAGATTGTGAGCAGAATAAACTAACAGCATTAGACTTAAGCCAAAACACAGAACATTTAATATCTATTAACTACGGTGATTGGAATTCACTCAAAAACTTTATTTCTGAAAGTGAAGTTGAAAATATTAAAAATTTTTTCGAAGAAAGTTTAGAAGAGATTAAGGAATCTGATGACACCATTGAAGATTGTTCTCAAATATATATGTCAGCTCTTTATTGCAACGAAGAATTTGTCTGGGAAGGAACAACATTTTAAATGTAACAGCATATAATCCGAGCCAACTTAACATCGGGAATCACCTGGAGAAGATTGGGCAAAAAATTAGGTATATTTTCTTTTAATTCATCAACTTCTAATCCTCAAAATGGATCGATAAAAGGTATACTTGCGATGCAACTTTGAATAACAGGGGGAGCAGAGAAAAAGCCTTGGTGGATACGCCGAGGCTTTTTTTGTTTAAAAGCCAGAGGTCGTCTTTAATTTGTTGGGAGTGGATGCATGAGGTATACTTTAACCAGGTGTTGTATTCTGATACAACCATTTTGGTAGACACAGACGGGGATAAGATGACCGATATGACCAATAATGGGTTAAATGTGCTGAGAACGGACTCAGAGGAGTAATATATGCACGCAATGAAGGCCTTCAGCATCTTGCAACAGGAGAGCATAGGACTCTCAGGAGGAAATGCCATGGAGCGAAATCGTATTTTCAGATTATTTGAATCTCAGATTCTGAGATTTAAGGAAAAGATGGCTATGGAGATTCAAGCTGAAAAACTATAGGTTTTATTAAAGATCTTTCATTTTTGGGAGCACCCCATTTTCGAATAACCCATTTTGGCCTTTTGGCATTTGCGGTTGTCTTAGTTTCTGCTTGTTTTTGCTAAATGGATCTGTTTTGCGTTTTTTCTTACGCTGTGATTTCTTTGACTTTTTAGTTTTGTTGGGGTCTAGGTTAATGATTCGAAAACGCTCACCCTTGAAGCTTTTACGCCAGAATGTTTTCTTAGCACCCTTAGATTGTAGATCTTTTTCAGAGCGCTCTATTATCTTTTTCTCAGAAGAAAAATGGTTTGGGGCGGCACCCCGTTCTTTTTTGTTAATTGGAGTTGCATAATGATCTTCTAATAGTTTATCATTTTTGCTCTTTCCTTCTGAGCTAAAATAACTCGGCAATTCGCCTCGTTCTTCTTTAGAGGAAGATTTTCCAAAATTATCAGGCATATGATTACGTTCACGATTTGAGCTGCGGGTTCCTAAATTATCAGGCTGAAACTTGCCTTCCTTTTTCTTTGTGGCTTTTGAGCTAAAATGGGAGGTAAGCATCTGTTTCTCCGCATTTTTATTGGTTTTAGTGCCAAAGACATCGTTTAGTTCATTTCGTTTTTTCTCTCTCGTTTTTTCTGTAAAGGCGCTGTTAAGCAACTCTCGATCGTTGTTAGATTTTTTGATTTTTGACCCGAATAAACTAGAGAGCAGCTCTTTGTTACTTTTCTTTTTGCCTGTTTTGACCCCAAATGAACTGCCTAGCATTTCGTGTTTTGTTCTTTTTCGTTGTGTGCTGAAAGCACTGTGCAGCATAGAGGCCGCCTTCTTCTTTTTGCTTTTGCTTTGTTTAAATGGGCTTGTGAGCACACCCCTGTTCGAAGGTTTACTTTGCGAAGAGAAAGCGTTTGCCATTAATGAGGGTCCTTGATTTTTGCTACAACTAAACATTAAAACCGTGGATAGGAGACCGATAAAGATATTGGCAAATTGTTTCACGAATTAGCTAAGGTATGGGATTTACCTGAAGAATTATTAAAGTAGGTCGAGGGACTCTATTTGTTGAATTGCAAAATGGTTCGTAAATCTCGTAAGAATTTGATCAAAACTGACCATGGGAACGTTTGTTGCGGTTTGAATTCCGAATATGTTAAGACCTGAATGTGCAGCCGCTGAAGCTTGAATGCCTGTGTTTTTTTGGTCAAATATGCCATAACTGACAGAAAGTATTATTAATGGAATTATTGGCTCAAACGGGATGGTTCCATGGCTGAGATGCGAATAATATTGGTCCATTTTTTTGGTAAGTTCTGGGATGTTGAAATTATCCTGCAGCGATTTATTTAGTAATTCGAGTGTGAATAACCAAACCCCATAAGCTTGAGGTACCAGAAAGTTGGCCCCTAGGGCGCTGTCAAGGCGAGACTCTTTAATTGATTTAACGCCCGTCTTTTTGTCCGTAACTCTGAATTCGATAAAGTGGCCCGTTTGGAGGTGACCGGAGCCACCCGTCTTTTTGGATATGCGGGTAAATAGTGCTTGTTGTCCCTCACCATCCACCAAGCATTTTATTATTCGGGCTGAATCAGAATATGGAATGATACGGAGTATTAATCCACGTTTGAGCATGCTTATTTACTGTAAGAATAGAATTTTACTCGTAACACCCTGGTCTACATCGCTTGTGGACACGTTTATTAAATAGACTCCCGCATGTACGCGATCTCCATTTAGATCAGTACCTGGCCATGTCGCCTGACCACCAAGACTTCTAGTCTCATGTATGAGGCGTCCATTTACGTCAGTTATTCGAACTTGTGAGCCGGATGTTAAATTTGAAATAGTGATTGGTCCACTGGAATTTTGCTTAACAGGATTAGGAAACACTTTGATATTATCCAAATTGGTGGATCCTGTTGTAGCGTTTCCCCTGTAGGACACAAGGCCAGTTTCAGTAGCTATGAATACTTCGCCAGTGTTGGGAATTATAGCGATGTCAGATATTTTATTGTCGTATAATGGGCTGTTTTCCGATGTAAAGCTATGGAGTTGATCTTGTCCATCGTCTGATATTTGAAATAAACCCGAATTGAATGTTCCAACCCACTTTCTATTGGCTCCATCTACCTTTATTGCCTCAATAGTCTCGGTTCCAAAGAGGTAGCCGTTAAATCCATCTTGATTAACGATGACTTGCTGCGCACCTTCAAAATCTGGTTCAAATATGCTTTCAGGAGAATAAATAATACCAATACCTTCATTGGTTCCGATCCAGATTTCACCGTCTAAATCTTCGGTAATACAAGTTACCTGGCTGCTTGGTAAGTTGCCGCTCGTTGGTGATGATGTGAGTAGTTTATACTGATCGTCAGCTAAGTTTGCTGGAGTAGATTTGGTGTCATAAACTAGAACGCCTACATCAATAATTATCTGGAAGACTAGGCCCGTTTTACTTACTAAAAGTTTACTGCATTTAGGTGCCTGAAGGTTCTCTTCCGTAAATTCTACTTGAACCCAACTTCCGTTTTCAAGGTATATTTTGAGAGGGGCGCGATCCTTAGTGTGCGATAAATAAATGTTGTTTTCAGTGTCATGATCAATTCCGCTTATTCCGAAATACCGGTACCCATCTTGAAAGTCCTTGAGCGGGCTGTTATTATCATCAATAACAGAGATTAAATCGAGATTCTTGTTTGTTATCGCGATACCTCCACGGTCTGAAGCAATGTAAAGATCATCGCCAATTTGAATCAGTCCATTTCCGTTTACAAAGAAAGGAAAGTCACGGTTGACTAGTTCTTGCGAGGCCCATACGTTAGAATGGTATTTGTGAATGTTTGGTCTTAGATAAGTGAATTCTGTGCCTCCTGGTAAGGCGTATAGGGTGTTATTAACCACTGCTAATGAAGATATTGTTGAACTAAGTGGGAACGGACTGCTTTGTTTAAAGCGAGTAGCTGAATATTGTGACTTAAAAGCGACTTCTATGCCTCCCTGCATTACATCAGCAACAATTACTTTATCTGAATATTTGGACCAAAGCGCCTTAGAAGGATTAATTCCTGGCGGGCCATAAGTGAAAATTGAGCTTAATAAGGCATGGTTGGAGTTATAATAATTTATACTTGATGAGTGGGTGGCCAAGATACCGGTATCAGTAACTTGTATGTGACGGATGCCCATTCCAGACATGAAATCGATTGGGGTCCAATTGCCGGTTTCATACTTATAAAGGGTGTCCTCAGTATAGTTCGGGGTACGATAAACAAGGTGAAGATCTTGATCTAGTTCGAAGATTTGAGATACACGATCTAAATTGAGATTGGGGGTTATGTTTATAAAGCTGGGTGAATCAAACAGATTGCCAATCTTAGTTTGAAGAAGATAATCATTGGTAAGGAGGGTGAGATAGTTTCCATCAAGGAAAAGGGTATTTATTGTCTGGTTTTCACCTTGAAATAGAATGGGAGTGTATTCAAGAACATTGAAATTGAATGCGTCTAATTTAAGCAGGCCAATGCCGGTTCCAAGCCATATCTGATTTCTTTGAAACCAGATGTCATTAATTGATTTGTCGCCAACAGTTTGGCTATTCATAATGGCAGGTTGGTTAATGATGTGGCCATCACCTGTTATAAAATCGAGATTACCGTTTGAGTAACCTACTAAACAGATGCTTTTGTGATCGGAGCATTTAAATGATGAAATGGAGGTTTCGGACAAAGCATTCACCTTGCTCAATGATTCTACACTTTCATCTTGACGGTCATACGAGAGTAAGCCAAATTTGTTGGCAGCATATATTTTGTGCTCAGTTTCGCCAATCCATGTGAAAGATGACATGGGGTTATGAGATTGCCATGAGCCAACGCCAACTTGAGAATATATAGGCGAGGTAATGATTAATAGAATACTGATTGGAATGTTGTGTATCATGGGATGAATGAACGAAAAGTTCAGTAATATGTTGTGCGCTGAGCTATTGTGTTGATAAACAAGGCGTTAAGACTAGGTAAGGCGTGTTGGCTGATCATGGACATGTTGGATAGGCGAGTTCATCTGGTCACCTGATTGCTAAGAGTTAGTGTTTTGTTGTTTCATGTGAAACATACGCATTAATTGAGACCATGAGTATAGAAATATCGGATGGTTTTACGCCAGGCACTCTACTGGCTTGGCCAAGATTCTCAGGATTAATTTGAGCTAGTTTTTCTTTCGATTCAATAGACAGAGCTCCCATTTTGCTGTAATTGAAGTTTTTTGGG
>CALKOP010000188.1 GCA_938091155.1 uncultured Flavobacteriales bacterium
TACCATTAATGCACCTAGATCATTATTATGTTGCTCGGCTTTTAATCGGAGATCCTCTACATCAATATTGCCGTTTTCATCACACTTAACTACGATTACTTTCATGCCAGCAACAACTGCGCTAGCTGGGTTAGTGCCATGTGCGGAAGATGGAATCAATACAATGTTTCGATGTCCATTACCCATGCTTTCGTGAAAGGCTCTGATCACCATCAAACCAGTGTATTCTCCCTGGGCCCCGGAGTTTGGTTGGAATGAAACCGAGTCAAAGCCGGTTACTTCGCATAGTGCGTCATGCAAGTTTTTAATTATCTCTATGTATCCCTTTGCTTGGTTAATGGGCACAAACGGGTGCAGATTGGCAAACTTTGGGTTCGAGATTGGATAAAGCTCCGATGCTGCATTTAATTTCATGGTGCAGCTCCCCAGCGAAATCATACTTCGAGTAAGTGAGATGTCCTTGTTTTCAAGTGATTTTATGTAGCGCATCATGTCAGTTTCACTCTGATGCGAATTGAAAATGGGGTGTTCTAAGAATGGTGTAACCCTCTCTAAATAGGAGGGGATACCTTTAGAATTAGTTGATTCTAGCTCAATAATTTTTTGATCAGAGAAAGCAGCAAAAAGCTTAATTAAATCTACAATGTCTTTTTCTTTGGTGGTTTCATCCAAACTGATGGAGATATTTTCACCATTGCTCCAAGCATTTATGCCATGTTTTTCAGAAAGCTTTTGAAATAAAGCCGCATCGATGTTGTCAACACAAACTGTATCGAAGAATGACCTATGTTTCACACTGAACCCCATTTTTGTCAAGGTTTCGGCTAATCCATTTGCAGCACATGAAATGTCTGTTGCAATTTCTTTTAAACGCAATGGCCCGTGATATACGGCATACATACTAGCCATAATGGCTAATAATGCCTGGGCTGTACAAATGTTACTAGTAGCCTTATCTCTGCGAATGTGTTGCTCTCTAGTCTGGAGGGCCATTCTTAAGGCTTGATGGCCTTCTCTATCAACCGAAACTCCAATGATTCGTCCTGGGATATTTCTTTTATAATCTTCTTTGGTAGCAAAAAATCCAGCATGAGGTCCACCATATCCTAAGGGAACACCGAATCGTTGGCTATTTCCGACTACAACATCGGCACCCCATTCTCCCGGAGGTGCAAGCAGTGTTAAGGCCATTAAATCTGTTGCGACAATTAGCTTTATATCATGTTGGGCAAGACCAGTGATTACAGTATTATGATCCTTTGCATTTCCCTCTCTATTGGGAAATTGCGCCATGGCTGCAAAATATGTTGTGTCGAATTGTTGCGTTTCAATGTCTCCCACAATCACCTCGATGCCAATAGTCGCAGCCTTACCCTTGACAACTTCGATTGTTTGACCGAAACAAAGATGATCGATGAAGAGTTTATTGGCTCCTGCTTTTACTTTGTCTCGTGACCTAGAATTAAAAAGCATCATTGCCCCTTCAGCTGCTGCCGTAGATTCGTCTAACAGACTAGCATTCGCAATGGGCAGCCCAGTTAAGTCGCTAACCATTGTTTGAAAGTTTAATAAACCTTCCAACCGTCCCTGAGAAATTTCAGCTTGATAGGGCGTATATGCTGTGTACCATCCAGGATTTTCGAGAATGTTTCTCTTAATCACTGCTGGAGTAATAGTACCATAATATCCTTGACCGATAAAATTTCGATACAACTTGTTTTTCGAAGCAAGCTCTTGAATGTGCTCATCGAATTCAAACTCAGTTATACCTGTGGCTACATTCATTGGTTTTTTCAATCGAATGGATGCGGGAACAGTCTGGTCTATTAATTGATCAATGCTATTAACACCAATGGCATCTAGCATTGTCTGGATTTCTTCTTTTCTCGGCCCTATGTGGCGTAGCTGAAATGAGTCGTGCTTTATCATCTTAATATTTAAAAAGAGTTGCAAATATACTTTCTGTATTGTCCATAAACAGCACATTGGCCCAATGGTTCGTACGTTTCAAATTGCCCAATGGTTTAAAAAATGCGCATGTTTGCATTTCTATGAAATCTCTGTTGACTTTACTCTTTTTTAGTGCCGTAGCATTCTCTTTAGTGGCTCAGGAAAAATCACCATCAATTTTGATGATTACGGGCAAGGTTATAGATGGAACGGTCACTTCTGAAGATAGCTCATATATCTATTACGACTACGAAAAGAAGTCTGGTAAGGTAATTCCGAAAAAATTGGATTGGGAGCGAGTTTTTTCATTTACAGATCAAAATGGAATCGAGAAATTAGTTTACATGGAAGATTCGGCTAAAGGAAATTATTTCACGGAAGCTGAAATGCTCGCTTACATACGCGGAGAGCAGGATGCTTGGAATGGTTATAAATCAAATTGGACCGTATGGACAGGTGTTCCGATTGCTGGTGGGCTGGGTTTTGTTTTATCTAGCAGTCCCTTGGTGTTTGTGGTTCCATTTGGCTTCATGGTATTGGCATCAATGCCAAAGTACAAAATGACTCCGGGTAGTATTTCAAACGCATCAGACTTGAAAAACCCTGCGTACATCCTTGGTTATGAAAGGACAGCCAGGTCAAAACGTTTGTTTAAATCATTGGCTTCAGGTGTTGTAGGTGCTGCGATTGGAGTAGCGATTGGACAATTAACAAAATAGAAGCGTGGCGCTAATTCGAGGCGTGGTTTATTCAAATTTTTTTGTAGCCCTCATACTTACCTTATTAGCATCCTCCACCTACACAATTGTAGCTGGAATGCCAATCAAATGGTATGTTATTTTGAGTGTTTTTCTAGGATCCTTTGCACTATATAACTTTCATCGACTATATAAAATCGACCATATTCCTGAAATTCAACTTGGGGATAGACATAGATGGATGTTGAGGTGCGGGAAGTGGATAAAGTATAGTATGGCCATATGTATTTTTGCAGCCATGATTATTTTGCCAAACTATACAGCCAATGATATAGTTTGGCTAGTGCCAGCTGCGATGGTTTCAGTGAGCTATACAATACCAGTTGTTCCAACGGATAGCAAATGGTGGCGGTTGAGAGATATCCCGCTGGCCAAACCACTCATAATTTCATTAGTCGTAACATACTTGACTCTTTGTTTTCCGATTTTTGAGCAGTATGATATTCATGAAATATTTACAAGGTCAAGGATGACACTTTTCATAGAGCGATTTGTCTTCCTTTTATCGGTAACCATTCCTTTTGAAATGAGAGACATAAAATCTGATCAAGATGCAGGGCTATCGACCCTGGCAACATATCTAGGATTTGATTTTGCTAAAAAAATTGCCTTGTCAGGATTAGTTCTTTGGATTGGACTTTTTGTGACTCGATTGGTTTTGATCGAAAACTACCTTCTGGCAATAGTTGGAGTACTGATATTTATTCTAGGATTGTTTGGTGTGGTGCAAATAAGAAAGAATAGATCTGAACTTTATTTTGTGATTGTTTTCGAAGGCTTAATTGCTTTGTATGCAATTGCTATCCTTTTGTTTGGCTAAGTTATAAACTGCCAGAAACTTGCTTGTATCCATCCTGCTTTTCTTGCCCAGCGATTCTTTAGGGTTAGATTTGATTCTTCTGCAATCTTAAAGATTGGCGGTAAAATTTTGGTTTTGACGCCAGCGACTATTCCAAAAAACAAATAGAGAAGTTTAATAAAACCTCGCTGCCACCATTTAGCCTGGAAACCATCAATACTTTCTTCATTAAACTCAACGATGAGAACATGACCATTGGGAGAGAGTTTTTTACTCAAGTTCTTTAGCATGCGGCTGACCTCAATGTCAGTATAGCAATCTAAGACAAAGGGAAGAACAATTAGATCAAAGTCCGGAGTTGTCGTTTTCCAGTCTTGGTAGAAAGTAACCATAGATATTTCAGTCTGTGTAAGCCGGGCTTTAGTTTTAATAATCATGCTTTTTGACAACTCGCAGTAGCTATAGTGGACCGCAACTTTAAGATCAAGACATGATCTGAGGACTTTTCCGCTACCGCCGCCAATGATGAGGCACTTTTCTGATTTTGTTATATCATTCAGAGCTTCATATTGTAACTCATTTAGTGTATTACCAAAAGCGAGATAGACGCATAAATCATAAAAGGGTGAGACTATATCAAATCCACGACCTATGCGTGTTTCATTTGGCATATGCCGTATCTAAAGCTTCAATTATTGCCTTGGCTGCCTTAGATAAATCTTCATCAGTATGTGCTTCCGATATGAAACCAACTTCAAAACTCGAAGGTCCAATATAGACACCTTTTTCTATCAAAGCATCAAAGAATACTCTGAATAATTCTGGACCATTTGGGGCTATTTCATCAGCGCTGCGAATTCGGTTTTTATTGCTAAACGAGAGCCAGAATATTGAGCCGACATTAAACATATGAAATGGATATCCTTTTGAGTCTGCATGAGATTGAATGCGGTTTACAAATGAATCGGCCTTTGATGCTAAGTTTTCATAGAATCCAGGTTTTAGACATTCTTCAAGCTGAGCAATTCCCGCACTCATAGCCACGGGGTTTCCGCTTAGTGTTCCCGCTTGGTAGACCGGTCCATCTGGCGAAACACAATCCATGACCTTTGCTGAAGAGGCATATGCTCCTACTGGAAACCCACCACCTATGATTTTACCAAATGCGACCATGTCTGGTTTAATCCCATAGTATCCAGAAGCACCTTCAAACGACACCCTAAAACCAGAAATAACTTCGTCAAAAAACAGGAGAATGCCTGTTTCATCGCAGATTTCTCTCAGAAATAAAAGAAATTCTTTGTCTTGTAGAAGTAATCCATTATTGGCTGGAATTGGTTCAATTGCAATGCAGGCAATGTCATGACCAAATTCTTTTAAAGCAGCCCTAACTGCGCCTTTGTCATTTAAGGGAAGTACGATCGTTTCTTTTACAAAACCTTCTGGAATTCCCGCTGATGTGCTTGTGCCAAGCGTAGCCAAGCCCGAACCGGCTTTCACCATGAGACTATCTACATGGCCATGATAACAACCTTCGAACTTTACAACTTTGTTTTTGCCCGTGTAGCCCCTGGCTAATCGGATCGCGCTCATTGCCGCTTCTGTGCCCGAATTAACGAAGCGCATCTTTTCAATGTACCGATGGTTGTCAATGATGAGTTTTGCTAACTCAGTTTCGTATTTGCTTGGCGCGCCAAATGAAGTGCCCCGACTCATTACATCAGTCACTTTATTAAGTACACCGTCATGTGCGTGTCCTAGAATTAATGGCCCCCACGAACAGCAGAAATCGATGTATTCATTTCCATCAGCATCCCAGGTATGACTTCCCTTCCCTTTTTCAAAAAATATAGGAGATCCATTAACCGAGCGGAAAGCTCTCACAGGTGAATTTACTCCTCCGGGAAGTATTTTTTTAGCTTCTTCGTAAAGATTGTTTGATGCTGAACGATCGATCATGAGTCTTGATTATTTGGCTGCGAAGATATAGGCTCAAAAGGGAGATATCCTATCTCCCTGATCTCTTTTTTCTTCTTGATAACTAGTGGAGATTACTTGGTCAAATCAGCAACCGCATAGTTCAACCAAAACGATTTTATCCTTTTTCATCTCCCCTAGAATTTTGTGAAAACGACCTTGATTTTGGTGCGAACGCGGAATATCCATTTTATAAATCACAAGAAACTCATCCATTAGCTTCTAGTTTATATCGAACGATCCTAAGTTGTGTCCTTCGAGTCTGCATCCCACATGTTGACTCAAGGGATAGTCGATATTGCCTTCTCTGCCAACCCACGTAGTATCCATATTATCTACACGGTTTAAAACATCTATCCAATATTCATTTTTTGTCCAAACCTTAATTAGGTTGACTTGGGTGATGCTATTAACACTTTGGAAATTCACTGATCCCTCAAATAAGTGATAAGGATGCATTGGAAAGGAAGCAGTTTTTGCCAATATTTCATGATCGATAATCAGGTCGTAAATTGGAAGCGAATCATTTTTTCTCTAACGATTATTGAGTTCGGTCAGGAGAAGATCAGAGTCATCTTTAGTGTTTTCAAATGAGTTTGTTATATAACTAGCGTCAATAAAGCCAGTTAATAATTCACCACCATTTAATCTGTATTCTATTTCAATAACCCAAACGGCTCCCTTTGAGTAAGAGCCAAGTCCGAGAACGACAAGAATAGCAACATATAAA
>CALKOP010000189.1 GCA_938091155.1 uncultured Flavobacteriales bacterium
CAAAGCGATTTAACCATTGTGCTTCCAAGTAAGGATAAGCCGGATAATCCCAGTCACTCCAACCCTTATTATCCTTATATCTATAGACAAACACATGTCTATTGAAAGGCGGCTCGGGTGCAAAGGCTGTAAGATTTTGATAGAACCACGGAGCCAAGTATTTATTGCTCGCATAATACAAGCTCTTTGGTAGCATATGACTACTAAAGTGACTGATAAGTATAACTGAATAGTGAATGCAGAAAATCCCTGATATGCCAAAGACAAGCCAACGATGAAGTATGGGTTTACGATTGTTTTGCAAGGTCAATGACTACATTTGCTGACGCGATAAAATTACAATTTATGCAACGAGACGAACAGGTATTTGACATCATACAGGATGAGCACGACAGACAGCTGCACGGAATTGAGCTGATTGCGTCTGAAAACTTTGTAAGTGACCAAGTAATGGAGGCTATGGGATCAGTAATGACCAATAAGTATGCTGAAGGGTATCCCGGCAAAAGATATTACGGAGGTTGTCAGTTTGTTGACCAAACGGAGCAATTAGCGATAGACAGGGCAAAGATATTGTTCAATGCTGACTGGGTAAATGTCCAACCACATAGTGGTGCTCAAGCCAATGCCGCTGTCATGTTGGCTTGTCTAAACGCAGGAGACGCTATTCTAGGATTCGACCTAAGCCATGGAGGACACCTTACGCATGGGAGTTCAGTAAACTTTAGCGGTAAGCTCTACAAAAGCAATTTCTATGGCGTGGAACCTGATACTGGATTAATTGATTGGGACAAGGTTGAGGCAAAGGCGAAAGAGGTAAATCCAAAAATGATCATTTGTGGCGCTTCAGCCTATAGCAGAGAATGGGATTACGCTCGCCTAAGAGTAATTGCAGATTCTGCAGGTGCATTGCTACTCGGAGATATTTCTCATCCATCAGGACTTATTGCGAAAGGGATTTTAAGCGATCCATTACCTCATTGTCACATCATTACTACTACAACACACAAAACCTTAAGAGGACCGCGTGGTGGAATGATCATGATGGGTAAGGATTTTGAAAACCCATGGGGTAAAAAAACTCCAAAAGGTGTGATACGAATGATGAGTTCGTTATTGGATAGCGGAGTTTTCCCTGGAACGCAGGGTGGGCCGCTAGAGCATGTTATTGCTGCAAAAGCAGTAGCATTTGGTGAGGCACTTACTGAGGAATATATGACTTATTGTTTGCAAGTGGTGAAAAACGCATCAGTAATGGCGAATGAGTTTATAAAACGGGATTATAAAGTAATATCAGGTGGAACAGATAATCACCTTATGTTAATTGATTTACGGAATAAAGATATCAGTGGAAAAGAAGCTGAGGCTGCGCTTGTTGCAGCGGATATTACTGTGAATAAGAACATGGTTCCATTTGACGACAAGTCACCATTTGTTACATCCGGCATTCGAGTAGGAACTGCAGCGATAACTACAAGAGGAATTAAAGAAGATAAAATCCCCTGGATAGTTGAATTGATTGATCGCGTAATTACAAGTAAGGGCGATGAATCAGTAATCACAGCTGTTAGAGAAGAAGTAAACAACGAAATGCAAAATTTGCCGCTCTTCGCGGAATAGTAAAGTTGACGATGATTAAAGCAAACGACCCGTCAAGAAAAAGTTGGATTGAAATTCCAGCTGATTCAGATTTCTCAATTCAAAACCTACCCTTCGGTATTTTTTCCATAGGCGAAGGTCCGAAAAAAGTTGGAGTTGCCATTGGCGATATTGTGCTCGACTTATCTGTTCTATATGACCTTGGTTTTTTAAGTCTTGAAAGATACTCACACCATCATTTTGAGGCTGAATACTTGAACGATCTAATGAAATTAGGTAAGAAAGTAATTTCACAACTACGTAATGAAGTATCATTTCTACTTTCCACTGATTGCGATGATTTAAAGCTTAGTACAAAGCACAACATTCTTCTTCATAAACAAGATGCTATAACTATGCATATGCCCGTAAAAGTTGGTGATTACACAGATTTTTATTCGTCAGAAGATCATGCAAGAAACGTGGGTACAATGTTCCGCGATCCGGATAATGCATTGCTACCTAACTGGAAACATATTCCAGTTGGATACCACGGACGTTCATCTAGCATAATCATCAGCGGACAAGAGATTCATAGACCTAAAGGACAAATGAAACCAAAGGATGCAACCGAGCCAAATTTTGGGCCGTGCAAGTTGCTTGATTTTGAACTTGAAATGGCATTTATAACATTCGAAGGAAAGCCAATGGGGCAGTCTATTAGCACCACCGAGGCCGATGACCACATCTTTGGCATGTTGCTTTTCAATGATTGGAGCGCACGAGACATACAAACTTGGGAGTATGTGCCTCTTGGACCATTCCTCGCAAAAAATTTCGCTTCTTCCGTTTCCCCTTGGATAGTAACTATGGATGCTTTGGAACCATTTAAGGTAGCCGGCCCATTACAAGATCCTAAAGTGTTTCAATATTTAGAATATAATGGAAACAAAAACATTGATATTAAGCTAGAGGTAGCCATTAAACCTGAAAAAGCTGAAGAAACAATTGTTTCCAAATCTAATTACCAGCATATGTATTGGAATTATGCTCAGCAATTAGCGCATCACACCATAAACGGTTGTAATGTAAATGTTGGTGACATGATGGCTTCTGGAACAATTAGTGGCCCAACACCTGAATCTTACGGATCAATGTTAGAATTATCTTGGAGGGGTACAAAACCGATTAAAATGAACGATGGTACAGAACGTAAGTTCATTAGTGATTATGACACCGTTGTCATGCGTGGTTATGCCGAAAAAGAGGGCATAAGAGTTGGGTTTGGCGAAGTCTCGGCTAAAGTATTACCAGCGATATAAAATATTATCGTTTTCAGATTGATTCAATCAAAAGCCTTGATTAATTTAGAGGGTAATGACAGAAGAAGATTTAAAGGTTGAAAACAAACTCATTCTTCGTGAGTATCGTGCACTTTTAAAAAATATCAAGCGAGAAATAGATGATGCAGATCGTCTGATGATTCGCAAGGCATTTGATTTAGCGGTAGAGGCTCATCGTCCCATGAGAAGAAAGTCCGGTGAGGCTTACATTTTTCACCCCATCGCTGTTGCTAGAATTGTTTCTGAGGAAACTGGACTCGGGACTACTTCCATTGTATGCGCTCTACTGCATGACGTAGTCGAGGATACTGAAATAAACCTTGATGATATCGAGAGTTTGTTTGGGACGCGTGTCCGCATAATAATTGACGGTTTAACCAAATTACGAGGTGCACATTTTGGGGAAGATGTGTCTATACAGGCGGAGAATTTCCGTAAAATGCTCTTAACGATATCTGATGATATCCGTGTGATTCTAGTAAAGCTTGCGGATAGATTGCACAATATGCGCACACTCGATTCGATGCGCCATGATAAGCAACAAAAAATCGCGTCAGAAACGTTGTACCTCTACGCACCACTTTCACATAGGCTGGGTCTATATAATCTTAAATCTGAATTTGAAGACCTATGTCTCAAACACAAAGAGCCAGAAATCTACACCACAATAGAGCGATCTCTCGAAAAAAGCAAAGCGGTAAGAACACGATTTATCAATCGATTTACTGTACCGATAATAAATCGATTAGATGAGATTCACTGCGACTATGAAATAAAAACAAGAACCAAATCTGTCTTCTCCATCTACAATAAGATGGTCAATAAGAACATTCCTTTCGAAGAGGTATATGACTTGTTTGCGATTAGAATCATCATTGAATCTGAGCCTGTTAGTGAGAAAAGTGATTGTTGGCAAGTATATAGCGTTGTAACTGATCATTACCAGCCAAACCCCGATCGCCTGCGTGATTGGATCAGCACACCGAAGACAAATGGATACGAGTCTTTGCACACAACCGTGATGAGTCCATCTGGTAAGTGGGTCGAAGTTCAAATAAGAACGCGCAGAATGGATGACATTGCCGAAATGGGCTATGCCGCACATTGGAAGTATAAAGAGTCTGCAAGTGAAAACGCATTAGACGAATGGATTACTCGAATTCGAGAGACATTAGAAAATCCCGATCCCAACGCACTTGATTTCATAGATGATTTTAAACTGAACCTATTTTCAGACGAAATCTTTGTTTTTACTCCCAAAGGAGATTTACGTAACCTCCCCTCTTCGGCTACTGCTTTAGATTTCGCATTCGAAATTCATTCAGATATTGGAGCAAAGTGCATTGGAGCCAAAGTCAATCATAGATTGGTGCCCCTAAGCCATGAACTTAAAAGCGGAGATCAAGTTGAAATAATAACTTCTAAAAATCAAAGTCCAAAAGATGATTGGTTGCATTACGTAGTTACTGCAAAGGCAAAATCAAACATTAAAAATCATCTTAAAGAGGACAAAAAACACCTGGTAATTGATGGGAAAGAGATTCTAGAGCGTAAGCTCAAAAACTTAAAAATCAATCTTAATGAAGAAAATCTAAACAAGATTGTCAATTTCTATAAATTACCTACTTCACAAGATTTGTTTTACAAAACCGCGATGAGTCAACTCGACTTATCAAAGCTTGCTTTACTTAAAAAAGAAGCGGGTCAACTGAAGTACCGCAGGTCGACCCGAAAAAAACAGGATAATTTCAAACAAATAGTCACGAAATTCGATGACAAAAGTGCCAACCTCGTTATTGGCGACTCGATGGAAAAGTTTGACTACAAGCTTTCCAATTGTTGTAATCCTATACCAGGAGACAATGTTTTTGGATTCATTACCATGAGTGATGGAATAAAAATTCATCGTGAAAACTGCCCGAACGCGATTCAAATGATGTCGAAATATGCCTATCGCATAGTAAAGGCAAAATGGACTAGTCAAGAAAGTATTGCATTCCTTGCAGGAATTAGAGTCAGTGGAATTGACCAAGTAGGTCTTGTTAATGAACTTACTAAAGTTATTTCAAGCGAGTACAGTGTAAACATGCGCAGTATTTCGTTCGAGTCTGATGATGGTATTTTTACGGGAGAAATTATGGTTTATGTGAACGACACGACACACCTTACCGAACTCATGCGAAAGCTTCGAAATATTAGTGGCGTAACTACCGTCAGCCGTATAAAAGGAGATAAGCAAGAACCCACATTTACACAAGCTAATTGATACCTTTGCCCACTTGAAATGAAGCAAGCAGACATCAAACTTCAAGTACGTGGGGTATTTAAAAGCTACCTCGAAGAACAAGGTCACAGGAAAACTCCTGAACGCTTTGCTATACTCGAGGAAATCTACACAGCTGTCGGGCACTTTGACGTAGAGGAACTATACGTTCAGATGAAGAATAAGAAATATCGTGTCAGTCGCGCTACACTTTACAATACAATCGATTTGTTACTTGCTTGTAATCTGATCAGAAAACATCAGTTTGGTAAATCGCAAGCTCAATACGAGCGCAGTTTTGCGAACAGGCAACATGATCACATCATATTCACGGACAGCGATGAGGTAAAGGAGTTTTGCGACCCTCGACTTCAGTTGATCAAAAATTCACTTGAAGAATCTCTGGGCATCAAGATTCTTCATCATTCATTAAATTTTTACGCAGTTAAAAACGAAGGGTAATTTACTCTCGTTTATCAATTCTATAGATTATGCAAGTAGATGTTTTGTTGGGGATGCAATGGGGAGACGAAGGCAAGGGAAAGATTGTTGACGTTTTAACTCCGAATTACGACATAATAGCTCGTTTTCAAGGTGGCCCAAATGCTGGCCATACACTCGAGTTTGATGGAAATAAATTTGTCCTTCACACTATTCCGTCTGGAATATTTCATGAAGGAAAAATGAATCTTATTGGCAATGGCGTTGTGATTGACCCATCCATATTCAGAAAGGAAATTGAAAACCTAATTGAGCAGGGAGTTCCATATAAGGAACGCCTGCTAATCTCTCGAAAGGCTCACCTTATTCTACCGACACACCGATTACTAGATGCTGCATCTGAAGCGGCCAAAGGCAAAAATAAAATTGGGTCTACACTAAAAGGAATAGGCCCGACCTATATGGATAAAACCGGTCGTAATGGCCTTAGGGTTGGCGATTTAGAGTCACCCCATTTCCAAGAAAAATATGATGCTTTAAAAGATAAGCATCTACAAATGCTTGATCGCATGGACTTTAAAATAGAAGGTCTTGAGGAGATGGAAAAGTCCTGGATGGGTGCTGTAAAATTCATGATGGAAATTCCGTTTACCAATTCGGAATACTACATCAACAATGCCTTAAAAGCTGGCAAACGCATTCTTGCTGAGGGTGCCCAAGGTTCTTTATTAGATATCGAATTTGGATCCTATCCATTTGTAACATCCTCCAATACAATTTGTGCCGGGGCTTGCACAGGTTTGGGTATTGCGCCAAACAAGATTGGTGATGTTTATGGAATCTTTAAAGCATATTGCACACGAGTAGGAAGCGGACCTTTCCCAACAGAATTAGAGGATGAAGTTGGCCAGAGATTACGCGATATTGGGCATGAGTACGGAGCGACTACAGGTAGGGCCAGAAGATGTGGTTGGCTAGACATGGTCGCTTTAAATTACGCAGTAATGCTTAATGGCGTTACAAAATTGATCATGACCAAGGCAGATGTACTCAACGAGTTTGAAACAATTGAAGTTTGCACTTCTTATAAATTTGATGGACAAGAAACTAATGAAGTACCTTTTGACCATGCATACGAGCGCATTGACACGGTCTACTCGTCAAAATCTGGATGGCATTGTGATTTAAACGTGGACACTCCATTACCTAAAGAGCTTGAAGACTACATCGATTTTGTTGAGAAAGAGACGAGTTGTCCAATCTCAATTGTATCAATG
The DNA here is from genome assembly GCA_938091155.1 of uncultured Flavobacteriales bacterium. Lineage (GTDB taxonomy): Bacteria > Bacteroidota > Bacteroidia > Flavobacteriales_G > Salibacteraceae > SHAN690. The sequence goes on from CALKOP010000189.1 coordinate 6,903, forward strand.
GGACCAGATAGAACTCAGACAATGATTCGAGATACACAACTAGCCTAAAGTGCGGCTGGTATTTGCCATACTTTTTCTTTTCTGCTTTTCATCTTATCAAGTAATAAGTCAAAAAAAGCAAGAGGAAATTGAGCTTCTTCATGCGGATAAGTTTACGGTTGACAAATACACTCCAAAAGGTGCAAATAAGCTAAAAGGTGCTGTAAGATTAAAACACCAGAATGCTCTCATGTTCTGCGACAGTGCCTTATTGTTTGACGACAATAGTTTGAAAGCACAAGGCCATGTGAAAATTGTCGAAAGTGATTCTCTAACCCTTATCGGTGATTCGCTATTCTATGATGGAAACACCAAGATTGCTGAATTCAGAGGCAATGTGGTAATTGACAACGGTTCTTCTATTCTCAAGACGAATTACCTGGACTATAATCGCGAAACGGGAATGGGTGCCTATTTCAATGGAGGTGAGATAGACAGTAAGCAAGAAAAGGTTCACTTGACAAGCGAACGTGGTTATTACTTTACTGCGGCCAAAGTATTTCATTACAAGACAGATGTGGTGATGACCCACCCTGACTATATCATCTATACAGATACCATGCACTACTCTTCCGATCTGGAGAAAACGTGGTTTTTTGGCCCCACTCACATTGAGTTTGAAAACAGAGACATTTTCTGTGAATATGGCTGGTTCGATCAATTAGCTGATCGAGCTAATTTCATCCGAAACGCCAAGATTTTAACCTCTGGTCAAATTCTTATGGGAGACACAATTGACTATGATCAAAAGACTCAAATTGGTATTTCAAAATGCAATGTGGTTATGATCGACACCTCTCAAAACTTTGAAGTTAATGGAGATTACGCCATTTACTACGAGCAGGATAGTGTTAGCTTTGTAACCAAAAACATGATCATGAAACAAGAAATGAATGGCGATACATTCTTTCTTGTGGCAGATACGCTGAACTCTTTCGTAGACAGCTGTTGGCATGAACGTATCATTCGAACCTATCACAACACTCGCTTTTTCAGGACAGATATGTCTGGCCAGTGTGATTCATTGGTATATCACACAGCCGACAGTATCATTTACATGTATAATGATCCAATCCTGTGGTCGGAAAACAATCAAATTACAGCAGACTCTATACAATTAACCATGGCTAATGGCGCAATGGACAAGATGTATATGAATAAAAACGCTTTTATTATTGCTCATGAAGACAGCATTTTCTACAATCAAATTAAAGGCATCAACATGATTGGGTATTTCAAAGATGCTGAATTGAGTAAAGTCGATGTATTTGGCAATGGGCAAACCGTTTATTATCCAAGAGAAGAGGATCAAACACTAACTGGTGTGAACGAAACGAAGTGCTCGAACATGACTATTAAAATTGATAGTAGTGCCATAAAAAAAATTAACTTTTACGATCGACCTACCGCTACACTCACTCCAACGGATGAAATGTCTGCTAATGGTATGCAGCTTGATGGATTTGTCTGGCGAAACTCTGAAAGACCCGGCTCAGTAGACGATTTGATTTTTGGGACAAGTTCACCCATAGTGAAAAAGGTTTCCGAGAAAAAACTACAGGAAGTAATTGAAGACGCTCCTGAAAAAGCTGACACAAACGTAAAATTAGATAGTCAAGAGGAAACAATCACTCCAAAAACACAGGTTGGACAGGACCCACAAGAAACGAAGGCTCGAAAAGATTTGACACCTGAGGAAAAGCAACAGACTACCGAAAAGAAAAAATCGAAGCTTAAAAAGAAGCCGGAATCTAGCTCAGAAGATTAGCGTGCCAAGACTTTGATACCGGTACTTCCCACTCACCTTCCATTTGCCCCAGTGTTCCCAGTATATTATTAAAAACCTTGGTTTCAGCATTTGCAGATCCGTTCACAAGCATTTCCCTAAATGAATTCATATCAGACTCGCGCACCTCATCGCCTTGTCTATATGCTACTTTCATTCTATTCAGTAGATCTAAATTATAAGACTGATCTAATTCCTGAATAACAGCCATCATACCATCAATGGAACATCCTGTGGCGGGTGCCAGCGCCTCATCAACAGCAATAATTATAAATCGATCATGTCTGATGTCGAACCCTGAGAATAGCTCGCTGCCGTGTGCTGCCCATGATGAAAGAAATGAATCCAATCGCTCGCTGATATGTGAGAATAATTCACCACTAATTTTCTTCGATGACTGAAATATCCAAAGCCTAGATGTACTCGCCATTTGTTCCAAGCGTTGTTTCTTTTGGGCGATCATAAATCAGCGGCTTCAGCGATCAACTCAGCTAGGTCTTTTACCTCAATCTCCTCCTCTTTATTGAAATGCTTTACCCCATCTGTCATCATAGTATTACAAAAAGGACATCCAGCAGCAATGATATCAGGCTTAACTTCTATGGCATCTTCAGTACGTTCAACGTTAATTTCTTTATCTCCCTTTTCAGCCTCCTTGAACATTTGAGCACCTCCAGCTCCACAGCAAAGCCCCTGAGACTTACAGCGTTTCATTTCAACTAACTCTGCATCTAACTTTCTAATCAGCTCACGTGGCGCCTCAAATACTCCATTAGCTCTACCTAAATAACACGGATCATGAAAAGTAATCTTCTTGCCTTTAAATGAACCGCCTTCGATTGTGAGTCTTCCATCAGCCAATAAATTTTGAAGAAACTGCGAATGATGAAGGACTTCATAATTCCCACCTAACTCAGGATATTCATTCTTCAGAATATTAAAGCAATGAGGGCAGGTTGTAACAATGCGCTTCACTTCATAGGCATTCAAGGTTTGAATGTTTGTGAAAGCCTGCATTTGATATAGAAATTCATTCCCAGCTCTCTTCGCTGGATCGCCTGTACAACTCTCCTCCGCTCCTAATACGGCAAATTTCACATTCGATTTATGTAAAATTTTCGAGAAGGCCTTGGTGATTTTTTTTGCACGATCATCAAAACTCCCCATGCATCCTACCCAAAATAAAACTTCTGGTTGCTCACCCGAAGCGGTCATTTGCGCCATTGTTTTTACTGTCATAGACTCTGCCATCCGTTCTTCAGTGTATTATTTGTCTTTCAATTCATCTGTCCAATTTCCTCTGTCTGCCTGAGTAAACTGCCACGGAGCACCGTTGTTCTCAATATTGGTAAACATGGCATTCAGTTCTGATGGTGCAGCGGACTCCTCCATTACTAAGAATCGTCTTAGATCAACAATAATGGATAATGGATTGATATTCACAGGACATGCCTCTACGCAAGCGTTACACGTAGTGCAAGCCCAGAGTTCTTCTTTGGTAATGAAATCTCCCAATAAACTTCGCACATCAGAAGCCTCAGCGCCTTCCTTACGTCTCATCTGACCAACTTCTTCTAGTCGATCTCGCGTGTCCATCATTATTTTCCGTGGAGACAATAGTTTACCTGTTTGATTCGCTGGACATTCAGATGTACAACGACCACATTCCGTGCAAGAATACGCGTCCATCAATTGTTTCCAACTTAAGTCTTCCACATCCTTAGCGCCAAAACGCTCTGGAGCCAGAGCATCAGCGAGAGGTGCAGCGTATGGATCAGCGGCAGGATCCATCATCATTTCTACCTCCTTTTTTACTGCTTCTAAATTTGCTATTTCACCTGATGGCTTCAATCTGGAATAAAAAGTATTTGGAAAGGCGATAAAAATGTGAAAGTGCTTAGAGTATAGCACATAAATTGAAAAGGCGAAAACACCCACGATGTGAAACCACCAACATCCTCTTTCAATTATATAAAGTGTGTCAACGTTGTTTGGCATGAAGCCGGTGAGGTATGCACTGATCCAAAACCAACCCCCAAAATCAAAACCTGAATAGTGTTCATGGCCATTCGCAATTAGTAACTCCGTAGGAGCGGTCAGCAATACACTATCTGCTGCATTCATCGTAAGAAACGCGAGCATAAGTAGTATCTCTGACACCAATATTATATTAGCATCCGAGGTTGGCCACTTCGTCATTTCAGCTCCTGAGAAACGTCTAATATTTCCAATATTCCTCCGGATTAAAAAAACTACGCAGGCTAACAATACCATTAATGCTAAAATCTCGAACACACCAATGAATACATAATATACACTAGAGCCTAGAATTCCTTCCAATACTCTATGTGTACCAAAAATCCCATCCAATAAGATTTCGATAATTTCAATGTTGATGATTATAAAACCCACATAAATTAGCACGTGCATGAAGAAAGCAACTGGTTTTGTAACCAACTTACTTTGACCCAGCGCAACACGTGCCATAATTTTAAATCTTTCGGAGAAATTTCCGCTTAAATCTAGTTCACGACCTAGATTTATATTAAACCGAATCTCTCGAAGTCTTCGTATGAAAATGATTGCTGTTGTACACAGTAGAATTACAAATACAATGCTTGATATCATAGCGTCATAATTAAGTGCAGCTATTACTGACGATGCTAAATTGAGTCTTTTGGAATAACCCTATTGTTCACATCACGATCCTTAGCTGGTAAAGGATTTTTATTCTTTTTACCAAGTGGTGCGAAATATCGTTTTGGCTGTCGTCTAATATCC
>CALKOP010000190.1 GCA_938091155.1 uncultured Flavobacteriales bacterium
TCAAAGGTAAATTTCTGCTCGGGCTACTAATTATTTCTCTCGTCAAATAATTCACAAAGCGCTTTCTTTGATGCTTGCAGTTAACAGACTCTTTTCAAGCGCTCCCTTGGCTCTTTATTGGCCTTGCCGTAATCTTAAGATTAAAAGCTCTGAAGCTTTCTGGAGTGACTTCTGCATTAATAGTTATTCTATATAGTTCCAAGATGCTTGGAACCTTGGCTCTCCAATGGCTATATACCTATTACTATCCTCAAAGAGACACAGCGGATATCTTCCGGTTTTATGATGATGGTTTAATTCTATTTGAAATCGCAAAGGGAAACATGGGGCATTATACTCGAATCATGTGTGGCCTTTACGATCCTGTTGACGGTTTTAAGTCAATTTATTTCGAACAAATGAATTCTTGGATCAAGCCATTTGAGGGAGGTCTATATAATGACAATATCATTATGATAAAGCTGAATTAAATGCTGACAATCATTGCAAAATCCGGATATGAAGCCAATTCTGTATTGTTTTCTGCATTTGCATTTTCAGGTTCAGTCTTGATTATCAAAACGGTGGTTGATAATCCCGAATGGCGATCTCATGCACTTTTAATCATCGGCTTACTTCCTTCTTACCTTTTGTTTCTTTCTGGAGGCTTAAAAGAAAGCGTTCTCTTATTTGGAGCTGGTATGCTATTTCTGGGATATTACAATGCATTTAACTCTAACAACAAATGGCTTGGAATCGTCCAACTTGCAATTGGCTGTTGGCTTTTAATAATTATCAAGCCTTATTTTATTGCATCCATCTTACCTGCTATTCTGGCATACCAAATAACCCAGAGATTGAAGTTACAGAACTATTTTTTCTGGGGAATCTGGGGGTTAATTATCGCAATTGGAGCCGTTTTTCTTAATGCTCTCAATTTTGACATATTGGAGTATATAGTGCGCAAACAGCACGATTTCTTAAATCATACGGCTGAAATCGTGCCCGGATCTGCTAAGGACATTCCAATGCTTGAATACACTTGGAAGAGTTTAATTATACAAATCCCAGCCGCCCTATGGCGCAGCCTATTTGAGCCAATGCCATGGAATATTCATTCCCCAAGCCTCTTAATACTTTTTATCGAAAATATTATCATTGGAGCTTTGAGTGTAGTTGGACTGGTAGAGTGGTTTAAGACAAAGAATCATAGCATTATGTCTTCTTTACTTTTACAAAGCATTCTTCCCGGTCTTTGTCTTATTGGCCTAATTTTCTCTGTTTTGGGCGCAACGATGAGGTATTGTGCGCCTTTCATAATACTATTGATTTTAGCTATTCTTTCCTACCTCCCTTTAAAACCCAAAAACCTTGATAATAATGAACTATAAAATCTCAATCCTTTCATGTTTAACTATCCTATTAATAGGCAGTTGTTCTGAGTCACTTGACGCAGATTTGATCGTACACAATGCCCTAATCTATAGTGTGAATGACCAGATGGATACCTATGAAGCCATGGCAATAAAGGATGGTAGAATAATTGAATTGGGACCTGAGCATCAGATATTAAACAAATACAAGTCCAATGAAATTAGGGATGTCCAAAAAGCTGTAATTTACCCTGGATTCATCGATGCACACAGTCACTTTCTTGGTTACGGGTTAACTAGTTCCCAACTCGATTTAATTGGCACAACTTCTTTTGAAGATGTATTAAACAGAATTGATAGTTATCATTCCAAAAATGAATCAACTTGGATTCAAGGGCGTGGATGGGATCAAAACGACTGGGAGACCAGCAATTTTCCGCATAATGATTTACTTGAAGATCGCTTTCCCAATTTAAGCATAGCTCTTAAAAGGATTGATGGACACGCTATTTTAGTTTCAAAGTCTGTTTTAAAAGCGGCTGGAATTAATAAATCTACAACTATCAATGGAGGTTTAATTGTACTCGGAGAAGATGGAGAACCTACGGGCGTTTTATTAGATAAGGCCATTTCTTTGCTAGATGCTATTATTCCTGCACTTGGGATTGAACAGAAAACAGCTGCACTTCTTAGCGCAGAAAAAGATTGCTTCGCAGTCGGATTGACCAGCGTATGCGATGCAGGTCTAGAAGTTGACGAGGTAGATCTCATCCAACGGCTCCAACAAGATGGTAAATTAGTCATGCGAGTTAATGCAATGTATTCAGCTAAACCTGAAATACTATTAAATTACACAAATCTTGGGATTAAGACTGAATCGTTAACAGCAAAAACCATCAAGGTTTATTGTGATGGAGCATTGGGTTCCAGAGGTGCAAGATTAATTGACGTTTATACCGATGATACGAACAGTAATGGCTTTTTCATTACTCCGGCCGATTCAATTTCGAAATGGGCGAAAATGTGTAATGAAGCTGGTTTTCAATTAGCCGTTCATTGTATTGGCACTGATGGAAATAGGGTTACTCTAGATGAAATGAGTAAAGTTCTTGGTGGAACCAATGATAAGCGTTGGCGAATTGAACACGCACAAGTGGTTCATCCTGGCGACCGCTCTAAATTTGGAGAGTACAATATCCTACCATCTATGCAACCCACACACGCAACCAGCGATATGTATTGGGCAGAAAAAAGATTAGGTTCGAACAGAGTAAGTTGGGCGTACTCTTTAAAATCTTTGATGAGTCAAAATGGAATGATTCCGCTAGGTACGGACTTTCCTGTTGAAGAAATATCTCCGTTAAACACCTTTTACTCTGCGGTATTCAGATCTGACTTGGAAGGGTTTCCAGCTGGTGGGTTCAATATGGATGAGGGGCTTACGCGAGAAGAGGCACTCAAGGGAATGACCATTTGGGCGGCAATGTCCAGCTTTGACGAAGAAATAAAAGGTAGTCTAGAAGTGGGTAAATTAGCAGACTTCGTTATCTTGGACAAGGATATATTGAGTTGTGAAAAACAAGACATTCTCAACACTAATATAATCGCAACATATTTGAGTGGTCAAACAGTTTATGAGAAATAGTATTCTTTTCCTTTTTCTAATTTTTCAGGTGCTAGGCTATTCCCAATCCCAAAGTTCGGATCTGCTTCAGCTCTGGCCTGATACTGCTTTAGCTAAGGCTAATTCTGCGTTAGAAGTTTCTTATATGAATTATGAAGAAAAGCAGGTTGTCTATTATATAAACCTATGTAGAATGAATCCTGCATTATTCGAAGAGACTTTCTTGAAGGAATACACGAAGGAGAATAAAATCAAAAAGGACAAAGACGTTCGTGATTTGATTTCACAATTGAAAGAAACTAGCCCGAGGGTGTTGTTGAAACCAGATCCCTTATTGACTCAAACTGCTCGCAATCACGCCCAAGATATGGGTAACTCAGGCAGGACCGGACATAATGCATCGGATGGCAGCTCTTATCAAGTTAGAATGGAAAACTTAGCTTCGGAATTCAGCAGTGTCAATGAAAATGCGAATTATGGAAATGAGCTAGCGCTTAACATAGTAATAGATTTAATAATTGGCAGAAATGTTCCAAACGCGGGCCACCGAAGAAATATATTAGACATTGAAAGTAGATTTATTGGAGTCGCAATTGAGCCACACAAGAGGTTTCGTTTTAATTGTGTGCAAGATTTTGGTGGTTCCAAAAACAATCATTGACCATAAATCAGCTAGTTTTGAATAAACAACATATATATACCCTATGGAAGTAAAAAGGCTATTTGACATTCCCTATTACCAACTCGAAAATTTCCCACAAGAAGATTCACTTTGTGGTAAAGTTGACGGTAAATGGGTAAAAACCTCCTCCAAAAGTTTCGTTGACCAAGCAATGATGGTTAGCAAGGCACTTTTAGAATCTGGGATAGAACCCAATGATAAGGTTGGAATTATCTCTAATAACAGACCAGAGTGGAATATCGTGGATGTTGGAATCCAGATGTGTGGTGGTATCAGCGTCCCTATTTACCCCACAATTTCAGCAAAAGACTATGAATATATTTTCAATGATGCATCTGTTAAACTATGCTTTGTCAGTAGTGCCGATCTTCTTGAAAAAGTAAATGAAGTAAAAGCGAATGCACCCAGCTTAGGATTGATTATATCATTTGAGAAAATAGATGGAATCGAACACTTTTCCGAATTCAAATCAAGAGGAGAAAAAACCCCAACGGAAGTAATTGAAACTCGCAAAGCGGCAATTAAAAGCGAGCAATTAGCTACGTTAATCTACACGAGTGGCACCACGGGTAATCCTAAGGGAGTAATGCTTTCTCACAACAACATCGTTTCAAATGTTATTGGCAGTAGAGAGCGCATTCCTTGTGATGAAAATGCTCGAGCGGTTAGTTTTCTTCCATTATGCCATGTTTATGAACGAATGGTGCTCTACCTTTTTATGTACACTGGAGTATCTGTTTATTACGCAGAGTCAATGGAGACAATTGGAGACAACATTAGAGAGGTTCAACCTCAGGTATTCACGGCTGTGCCCAGATTATTGGAAAAAGTGTTTGACCGAATAATGGCCAAAGGATCAGAATTATCAGGAATTAAACGCAGGTTGTTTTTCTGGGCTGTTGATTTAGCTGAA
>CALKOP010000191.1 GCA_938091155.1 uncultured Flavobacteriales bacterium
AGGTGTTGTTAATTCAATACCATCGCCAAATAAGGTGACTCCTGCAGCATCCCGTTGTTTGCGCATTAGGTAAATAAGTGAAGCCGCACTCTGCACTGCAAATTGAGTTTTACTCAAACCTACTTCTGTAGGTTTTGGATAGAACATAGATCCACTTCTATCGATGATTATGTTACATCGTAGGTTTGTTTCTTCTTCATATCGTTTAACAAACATCTTATCTGTTCTGCCAAATAGTTTCCAATCTACATGGTGTACACTTTCACCTGTGTTATAAGCTCTGTGTTCGGCAAACTCAACACTGAATCCATGATAGGGGCTTTTGTGTAACCCAGTAATGAAGCCTTCAACGGCTTGCTTGGCCAGAAATTCGAGTCGCCCAAATTTTTGAGCTTGAAAATGATCAATTGGCATGAATGCGATTATACGAAGAAGTCAGTTTAAAGAAGGGAGGAAATGCAATGCTTTTTTGCCAAATACTGGTAATAGTTGGCACAAAAAAAAGCCTCGATCCAATGGATGAGACTTTTTTAACTGTTTAGTTAGATTGCCGGGCTCAAGACATTTGAGCTTCCAGCTTCTTTATTAGGGCAGCTTTTGGCACTGCACCTACTTGGCGATCTACAACTTCTCCATTCTTAATGAAAAGAATAGTTGGGATGCTGCGGATACCATACTTCGTTGCCACCTCAGGATTGAGGTCAACATTTAATTTTCCAACAACTGCTTTGTCAGCATACTCATTGGCCACTTCCTCAACGATTGGACCCACCATGCGGCAAGGACCACACCACTCGGCCCAAAAATCGACCAATACTGGCTTGTCTGATTTTAATGCTGTTTCTTCAAAGTTGCTGTCTGTGAATTCTAATGCCATGTTTTCTAAAACTATCTATTTTGTTATTTGCGACAAACCTACATGAATTTTATTCAAGTTATTCCTTACAACCAAGCCACTTATTCAGGAAGGGTTCTACTCTTATTTACAATTTCGCTTGATGATTGACTTGAGGCAATTACCTATCCAAATAATTTCTCAGTCAATGTGTCAGCTTTTCTCAACAGACCAACCTACTTCGGGCAGCTTCTCTAGTTCTTCTGACAGTTCTCGACTTAAATTAACCTTTAAGCTTCTTGATGGCATTTCGATTCGAGTGTCTTTCTCATGCACGTTTATTTGAACGGGGATCGTGCCTGAATGTGTCTTGAGTAAGTCTTTAATTTCACCAATAAGCTGGTATGTTACCTTATCTAAAGCAATGTTTAGAGATACCTTCTTCAATTTGTTCTCTCTAAGGTCAGACAATAATTCAATTTTAGCAATCGACATTCGACTTACCTCTTTTTGATCTCTTTTATTAAAGTAGCTGTCCACCTTTACGGATACCAAAACGAACCAATAGTCATTCAGATAGTTTTTGAACTTAACGTAATCATCTCGGAAAATGGCAAATTCGAAAGCTCCTCGGTAGTCTTCTAGTAAGAATTTTCCGAATGGAGAGCCTGTCTTTGTAGTAAGGTGACTAATACTCGTAATGATGCCCGCAACTTTTGTTTCCCTTCTTTTTTTGACCTCCTCAATGTTATCGAGATCGAGGACAGTGGCATTTGAAAACTGATCAATTTCAAACTTAAAGTCGTCAAGAGGGTGTCCTGAGATATAAACTCCAACAACTTCTTTTTCGCGGTTTAGTTGATCCAATATGCGCCACTCTGGGGCAGGAGGGATAAATGGCTCGGGTATTTCAGCATCTTCAGTCTCGCCAAATAAAGAGGCCTGCGATGAGTTTTCGGCTTCTTGCACAGCATTGCCATATCGAATGGCTTTTTCAATTAAAGTTTGTCCCTTATCGTCTTCTGAGAAATATTGGGCACGGTGTATATCTGTGAACGAATCAAAAGCTCCCGCTAAGGCTAATCCTTCGAAATTTTTCTTGTTCACTGTTCGTAAGTCCAATCGTGATGAGAATCCAAAAATGGAAGCGAAGTCACCATTTTCGAGTCTTTCATTTACAATTGCCTCAACTGCGGATTCGCCAACTCCCTTAATGGCGCCCATACCAAAACGAATTTCACCCTTAGGGTTTACGGTAAACTTATAGGCACTTTCATTGACAGAAGGACCGAGTATATGAATTCCTGCTCGTCTGCATTCTTCCATAAAGAAGGTTACCTTCTTTATATCATTCATGTTGTGCGTTAGCACAGAAGCCATGTACTCTGCGGGATAATTGGCTTTGAGGTATGCAGTTTGGAAAGCGACCAAAGAATAGGCGGCCGAGTGAGAACGGTTAAACCCGTACTCAGCAAACTTCATCATGATATCGAAGATTTCATCTGCTTGTTCTCCTGGAATATCATTATGTTTTTCGCAGCCTTCTCTGAAAATGACCTTCTGCTGCTGCATGACATCCATTTTCTTCTTACCCATGGCTCGCCTTAGGATATCCGCAGCACCAAGACTGTATCCGGCTAGAATCTGTGCCGTTTGCATAATCTGTTCCTGATAGACCATAATGCCATAGGTGTCTTTCAGAATAGGTATTAGCTTTTCGTGAGGATATTCCACTTCTTCCTCACCTTGCTTACGTTTGATGAAAGTGTCAATGAATTGCAATGGACCAGGACGATAAAGTGCATTCATCGCAATCAAATCCTCTATGTCAGTTGGTTTAAGACTCCGAAGATGTTTTTGCATTCCAACAGATTCAAACTGGAATGTTCCGTTGGTCTCTCCCCGTTGATATAGCTCAAAGGTTACCTCATCATCCAATGGGATTTTATCTGGATCTATATCGATTCCATGTCGCTGTTTTACCAGTTTTATGGCATCCTTCATTATGGTTAGCGTTTTCAGACCCAAGAAATCCATTTTCAGCAGACCTGCGTTTTCCACAACGCTATTGTCAAATTGAGTAACCAACAGATCAGAATCCTTAGCCGTTGCAACAGGAATGAACTCTCTAATATCCTCAGGGGTTATTATTACTCCGCATGCATGAATTCCAGTATTCCGAACAGAACCCTCTAGTTTTCTCGCTTGATTTAGAATTTTTCCTTCTTCGCTTTTTTGCTCACTAATATCAATTAGCTGCTTAACGTTGATTAAGTCATCTCCGTTAAACTCTTTTTTCAACTCTGTTTCAGACCTTCCGAAAATGTGCTTAAACTTTTTTAAGTCTGGAACCAATTTAGCAATGCGATCTGAGTCGGATAATGGAAGTTCCATTACCCTAGCTACATCTCGAATACTGGATTTAGCGCCCATACTGCCGTAGGTAATGATCTGCGCTACTTGTGTTTGGCCATATTTTTTAACTACGTAGTCAATTATCTTGTCGCGACCCTCATCGTCAAAATCAATATCAATATCGGGCATGGTTACCCGTTCTGGGTTCAGGAAACGCTCGAAAAGAAGTTTGTACTTAATGGGATCAATATTGGTTATGCCAATAGCATAGGCAACTGCTGAACCCGCAGCAGATCCGCGTCCAGGGCCAACCCAAACACTGCGTTCTCTTGCAACAGTGGTGAAATCTTGCACAATTAAAAAGTAGCCTGGAAAGCCCATGTCCTTAACTACTTGTAGCTCGAAGTCTAGACGCTCCTCAATTTCCTTGGTTATTTCACCATATTTTTTCTTCGCACCCTCATAAGCTAGGTGTCTTAGAAATTCATTTTCTCCCTCAAACTCTGCCGGGATGTCAAATTTTGGTAGCAGTATGTCCCGCCCAAGTTTGTATTCCTCGATTTTGTCAATAATCTCACCAATGGTAACAATTGCCTCAGGTAGGTCGCTAAAAAGCGCCTTCATTTCGTCACCGGTTTTGAAATAGAACTCTTGGTTTGGCATACCAAAACGTAAACCTCGACCTCGACCTATTGGCGTAATTTGTTGCTCACCATCCTTGACACATAAAAGGATGTCGTGCGCATTTGAATCTTCTTTGTTTTCATAAAACACATCATTGGCAGCGAAGTATTTTACTCCATACTTTTCACAGAACCTCAGTAAAACCTTGTTTACACGTTTCTCTTCCTCTAATCCGTGGCGCATAAGCTGCACGTAGAAATCATCACCAAAAGTGTTTTGCCAATATTGAAAAGCTTCCTCGGCTTGTTTTTCACCAATATTGAGAATGAGATCTGCGACTTCTCCACCAAGTCCACCAGTGGTGCAAATCAAATTTTCTTTGAACCGTTCAATGACTTCACGACCAACTCTTGGTAATCCAGCATAAAATCCTTCGATGTATCCAACCGAACAAAGCTTAGCTAAGTTGTGATATCCGGCCTCGTTCTTAGCAATTAAAACTTGCTTAAACCTTTTATCTGGATTATCTTTTGTAAACTGTTGACGTTGATACTCTTCTGAAACAAAAAACTCACATCCAACAATGGCCTTAATGCCTGCCATTTCACATTCGCGTACGAAGTGAAATACACCCATCATGTTACCAAAATCCGTAATAGCAATAGCAGGCATTTTAAGTTCAGCTGCCCTTCTTACAATAGATTTAATTTCAGATGTCGACTGAAGAATTGAGAATTGAGTGTGGTTGTGCAGGTGAACAAATGGAAGCTTTTCGAGTAGTTTCTTGTTTTCGCTAATGACCTTACGAGAAACCTTTTGTTTATCCGTTTTTTCCTCCTCAACGATTTCTAAGTCATCTGGGGCATAAGGCTTTATGTTTAGACCAATCAGTTCAAAGGGCTTTGGATTCGCCTCTTTGAAAACTTTGATGTATTCCTCGTTCGATCCCAGGTCTTTACACGTGAATACGCCAATACGAATTAGTTCAAGAAAACACCTTGACGTTGCCTCAACATCAGCAGACGCATTGTGTGCATTGTCTATTTTCTCATGAAAAAGCTTTTTGTTTAGTTCGCTTAGGGTAGGGAATTTAAAGCTCTTACCACGGCCTCCAGGAAGCTGACAATAATTGGTGCTGGATTTCATGGTATCCAACGTGCGCTTGTCCATTAGACCATCATCCCGGTTTGCTCGGGCATATTCAGCACCCATTACTTTGGTGTCAAACTCAATATTATGACCTACGGCAAAGTCTGTTTCTTCAAGAGCTTTCTTGAATTCGTCCATGACAAACTCAATGGAAACGCCCATTTTATCGGCTCTCTCTGTGCTTATTCCATGAATTTTCTCCGCATTAAATGGGATGGTATAGCCATCAGGTTTGATAATGTAGTTCTTGACCTCGATTAGAGCTCCTTTGTAGTCGTGCAGTTGCCAAGCGAGCTGGACTAAGCGTGGAAACGAATTATACTCGCTTACGGGAGCTTTCCAGTTTTCAATTCTACCAGTGGTTTCGGTATCAAAAATTAGGTACATAGGCCGAGGAAATAATCTAAGCTATAAAGTTAGGAACCTAGTCCCTAGATATGCCTTTTGTTGATAGATTGTGGAGAATAATTGAAGCCTGAACAAGCACAACAGATTTATGTGAGGCAGTGTGGACAAGGCAGTAGATTATAATTAGGTATGATTTGACTGCCCCTAAAATTTAGAAATCAACAAATTCAATTAGGCTACTTTCGCGCCCTTTTTTAAACAGGGTCAGACATGCGGAAATACATCAACTTATTCGACTTCAGGCAAAAGGTCGATTACAAAATCGAGATCTTGTCGGGGCTTACAGTGGCGCTAGCTTTAGTGCCAGAAGCGATTGCGTTTGCCATG
>CALKOP010000192.1 GCA_938091155.1 uncultured Flavobacteriales bacterium
CTCGTAAGTATTGCGGGGTTTGCGCAAGAAAATACGGTAACCTTAAAAACAACCGGCTCTGCCGAAACAAAAGAAAAAGCAGTGCAATACGCACTGCGCAGTGCTATTGAACAAGCCTTTGGAGCCTTTATATCTTCAAATACCGAAATTTTAAACGATGAATTAGTTGCAGATGAAATTACCTCTGTTGCTAGTGGTAATATAGAAAAATACGACATTTTATCTGAAACAGTAAATGAAGCAGGAAACTCATGGTTTGTTACCACCAATGTTATTGTATCTGTAGGTAAACTAACCGAGTTTGTGCAGGCTCAAGGCGTTGAGGTTGAAATTAAGGGAGGTATGTATGCTATAAATATCAAACAGCAACAGCTGAACGAAGAAAGTGAATACATATCGATATTAAATTTCTACAAAGTCTTCCATGATCAAATGTTAAATGCTTTTGATTACACATTAGATGTAGGTTCACCAACGGAAGAGAATATAACAAAGACTTACCAAAGATCTAGTAACTCCAATCAGAAAACCACAGGCCAAAATTGGAATATTAGTATGGATGTTACCACTAAGACTAACGATAATATGGCCTTTTGTGAAACCCTATTGTATAGTACACTTGAAGGGCTTTCAATGACAGATGAGGAGATAAAGAATTATAAAAGCTTAGGAAAAGAGGTGCATGCCCTTTCTTTCTTAGATAGAGAATGGCCAAAATTTCAATTGAATGCAATAGCAGGTGTATATGGAAGTTCTATTCCACAGAACACAACAATTTACAATGGAGATACGGTACAGTGTGACAAGGATGGTCTAATATTGCAGATTAATCCACTTCCTGAATATCTGCTGAGAAGTCTGTCCTTGCCAGATGCGCTAATAAAATATTCTAATAAAGGAGGTGATATAAGCTCGATTATATCTGCTTTTCCTTACTTAACGAAAAAAGATATTATATCTGCAAATCAGCTAATATTTCTGCCAAAACGTAAAAAGGGTACATATGATGCTATACCAGGAAAATATGCTTTTTATGATGCAGAAAAAGACCAAATTGCTTGGACCAAATTTCTCTCCAGTCCATACGGAGACAATGGGAAAGGGTTGTACCTGCGAATCCCAACCAAGAAAGAGCAAGTATTCTACCTAAGAAATCCTAAATCAGCAGCATTGATTAATAAAATAATAAACGATCTTCAGGGCGGAGAAGAGATGTATGGACGGGGGTTTGATATTGTATCAGAACTTGCTGAATATAAAAGCAATCTTTTTACAAAAAAAGAAGAGTCAAATCGGGGTACAGAACTTACAACTGCTGAAAGGGCGTCAGCACTTGCTGAATATAATCGACAAAAAAAAGCGACAGAAGAAGAAGAGTCAAATAAAAAGGTAAAAATAACCTTCCAAAGCGATGTCCGGGGACGCCCAAGTTTCGGGATGATCTTTAATTATAGCCAGTTCCAGAACCAAATTCTACGCGACACCTACACAAGTCGGATTGAATCTGCAGCTATAGGTTTTCCCGGTTCAGGCACCACAATATGTCAATCATCCTTCACGTGTACACTAACGCTGGAACAACTTGAGTCTCTTAAGAAATTTGAGGTTAAAAAATCGGATCATTAATTGAATTTTTAAACTAAGAAGATACTTTATGAAAAATCTACTATTTATTTTATTGGCGACCCTATCTATACAAGCATTTGGGCAGTCATTTAATGAAGATAAAACCGCTTTTACAAACTATATAAAACGCATGTATAAGTTTAAAGCTTTTGAGGGGGTCAAAATTGTTGAAGATTATGACGATGCCTATTTAATTTCGGCTTTATCGTTATCTGCCAATAAATATCCCAATGAGAGCATGATGATGCGCATTGCCGATGTAAAAGCGCAAAGTCAGGCAAGTACATTTTTAAACGGCTCAAACATTACCATGGATATGGTAATGACTACTGAAGAAAAAGAGGATGCAGATGGCGCAAAAGAATCAACCACCACCATGATTGAAAGCATTAAGCAAAATGCAGATGGTTTTGTGAAAGCTATGGAGTTACTCACAAGCTTCGAAATTGATGACGGTGAGAGGGTGCTGTTCATTTACATGAAAAAAATGCAGCAAGCTGCAGCGCCTGCTGAAGACATGTAAATACCTTAACAAAACGATGCTTTAGTCGGAATTTCAACACAAACTCAGTCTTTTTGGAGTTTAAAAACTATCT
Source organism: uncultured Flavobacteriales bacterium (assembly GCA_938091155.1). Lineage (GTDB taxonomy): Bacteria > Bacteroidota > Bacteroidia > Flavobacteriales_G > Salibacteraceae > SHAN690. The sequence goes on from CALKOP010000192.1 coordinate 2,223, forward strand.
TTTTCCATTAATATCAAATTGGGATACAAAATCCCAAATAACTGAATTTGCGTTTAAATCCATGTTTCCAAAACTTCCCGGCCAGTCGTGTCCCCCACCAACCACCTTATAATGTTCAATTTCAATGTTATTGTCTCCTTTTAAATATTGATACAAGACAACTGAACTTCCATCGTTAGTGTTTGTATTTGGTAGACTTGTTATCATCGGTTCGGTATCGACATTGTTATATGCTATCCAAAAATCAACTGTTTCGCTTTGAGAAATGGTTGCCTCTGGCTTTGAGCCATCATATTTAACCTCGTTGTCCAGGGTGCCACTAATGGTGATTACTGGAGTAGGGTGAGACGGGCTACAGTTATTGGCTGTTTTTGTGCTCATATTTGCTGCAACGGCCCCTATAGCCGATATCTGATCACTAAGCTGACATGCCAGTTCTTGACTAAAGAACCCTCCATTTGAATATCCACAAGCATAAACTCGTTCTTCATCAATATTATAATTAGTAGAGACCTTTTGGATTAAAGCCTCTATAAAGCCTAAATCATTAGCACTACTGCGTCTTGTCCATGATCCAACATTCCAATGAGTTGACCCCCACAATTTAGTTCCTTGCGGGTATACGAGTATGAATTGTTCTGAATCAGCCAAGGCACGCATGTCACTAACTTCCATTTGGTCTCTGGACGACATCGTCCAACCATGGAAATTCAACATAAGAGGGGCAGATTTAATAGTGTCATATGAATTCGGAATATGAATTAGATATTCACGTGTCTCCCCGTCAACTTCAACTCCTCTCGAAAAGGTTCCTATAGAATGACTATCGTTTGCATCAAAAGTTTTTTTGGCGCACCCGATTAGAATTACTAAGCCCAATATCGTTAAGGTGGCTAAAAAGATTTTACGCATGAGCTTGGTGGAGATTTTCTCAAAAATAAAAAAAGCCGGCTCATCCATAATAGCAGAGCAATTTCTGAAATCAAGAGAAGGATATTTCTAACTCGTAAAAGCCATAAAATCAGCGGTTTGGGTTGTTGTTGCGATTAAATCATGCAAGAGTTCTAACAAAGAACCCCTTGGTTTTCAAGGGGTTCTTTCTAACTACCGTCAAATTGCGGAGAGAGAGGGATTCGAACCCTCGTTACGTTTCCGTAAACACGCTTTCCAAGCGTGCGCGTTCAGCCACTCTGCCACCTCTCCGATTTATTCGGCTGCGAATGTATGGATTCAGAACACTACCTGTTCTTCATTACTTCAGGGTCCAATAATTGGGCTTGCCTTATGTATTCATTACCTTGTTGAATATCGCCCATTTGTTGGTAAAGTATTCCAAGATTCAACAACACACGCGCGTTTTTTGGATCCAACTCATAAGATCTATTGAAGCTAACTAAGGCCGAATCTCGCTGTTGGGTCATGGCGAAAACAATGCCCAATTTCTGATAAACACTGGCATCAGTCGGATTGCTTTGTTTTGCTAATTGCAAGTTTTTCATTGAGTTTTCTAGATCGCCCAACTCCTTGCCATACAACTCACCAAGGGCCGAATATATCCGTGCTCGATCTTTTCCTTTTAACACCTTCGTTAATACTGAGTATCCCTTAATAGCCGCTTCGAATTGCTTCTTTTTAACCGCCTGCGTAGCTACCGCTTCCATGTTATTTCTTATACGAGGATCGTACGGTTTCATTTGAAGAGCGCGAGTAAAGTACTGAACGCTGTAATCGAAATTATCCATCTCAAAATAGATGTTTCCCAAAATGTCTAGCGGTGGAAAGTACCCTGGGTAAACTTTAAGAGATTGCAATTCATATTGCTTTGCTTCTTTCAAAATGAAGTGCTTCTTGGCTTTGTTTTCAGGTTTCTTGGCATCATCCAACAACTCACTGCCCATGGTCATTTTAATCTTGGCTGAACCATCTGATACATTCACATCACTAGTCGCTAAACTATAGTCGTTTCGCCATGCCCCATTTCGATCAATCGTTTTAAAAGTGTATCCAAGAAGTAACACCGCAGCTATTATTATTCCTGCATTCACCCCTTTTTTATATCTAAGCTTTTCTACTAATAACCAAGCTAAAGCTATAGTGAAGCCCAAGGAGGGAATGAACAAGAATCGCTCATTCATAAAGGCGCCTATGTCAAAAAATAGGTTCGAGAACAGAATAAATGTACCTAGATAAAATAGGGCCCCGTAACCCAAATAATTCGGCTTGCCTCCACTCAAACGCTTAAACAATGTGACTAATCCGAAAACCAATAGTGCGAAATATAGTAATAGCGAAATAAATGAAAATGGCTCCGACCAACTTACATATCCTGAAGCGCCACCAACAAGTTCATCGTAAGTTGCAAACGGGTGGAATGGATAATAATCGTGTGTTAAGGGATGTGGCCATACCAGTAACTTGAGGTACAATCCCATGGTGAAGAAAATACTTGCCAATCGCTCACCATCCGTTGCGTTGAGGTACGGCTTATTCATCAGCTCCTTGGCTACTTCTAACGAACCTCCATCGTCTCCTAACACCGAAATTCTTAACGCAAGATACGCTCCAGTCGCAAAAATCATCGGCAACATGGCCCCTATACCTTTGCTGAGTTTAACCTTTTGAAAGAATATCATGGTCAACGGAATGACTCCTAAAAAAGTGACCGTGGACTCCTTGGAGGCTAAACTCAACCAAAACCAAACTCCACTTAATATCAACTGTATTGTAGATTCTTCTTTCAGGTATTTGAGCACCCCATAAAACGCAAGTAGCGCAAACACTAGGCTCATGATCTCATCACGACTTTTGATGTTGGCGCCAACTTCTGTATGAGTTGGGTGAGCTAAGAAAAGTGCCGTGGTTACAAAAGATAAGGTCCACCACCAACGGTCGCGGCTTTCATTCTCAAATATCATTTGTAGCACCAAGAGCAATATCACCCCCATAATGCCATATAAAATGATATTTATGACATGCGAAACGCTGGCATTCTGACCAAACACTTCCCATTCTATGGCGTGGGTAGTCAGCGCTAATGGTCTGTATCTACCTCCTTCTACCAAGTTCTTTTTCTTTCCAAAAAAGCCCGTCATCATATCATTGGTCCAGATCTCCTTTATACCCTCAACCCCTTTTTTCGTGTAATCATTTGCAGTGATATATAGCTTGTCATCTAGCGTATATCCAAAATCATAGGTGTTGCTATAAAGCAGAATCCCGAACATTAAAATCGTCAAAACCGGATTCCAATTAAAAGCAACTTTCAGTGGTTCACGCTCAAGAGTTTCTTCGTCTTGAGCCTCTTGTGCAGTCTCAACCTGCTCGGTCTTTTTTTGATATACTTTCTTCTCTCTACGTGCCATATCAACTCGTTGATAATTCTCCTCTAAGATTAGTTACCATTTGTTCCTTGACCCATAGTGAATTATCACTTTGTCCTAAAAGGAACATGAGTTTCGTAATTGCCGCTTCGAAGGTCATGTCTCCACCGCTAATAACGCCTGCATTAAGCAAGCCAAGGCTGGTTTCATACTTGCCCTGTTCTACTCGACCCATGGCGCATTGAGTCACATTGATGATGACTAAACCTCGTGAAACTGCGGCCTTAACTATATCTAAAAACCAAGGTTTACTCGGTCCATTACCAGCCCCAAAAGTCATCAGCACTAAGCCTTTGAGCATATTGTTTTCCAGCACCGATTTAATCAATTCTGCAGAAATACCCGGGAATAATGTCAGTACAACTACCTGCTGATTAAAACCATCATTTAGCTTAAAGTCAGATTTATCACTTGTCCATAATTGAGAATAATCAAAGTTGATGCTTACTCCTGCCTCTGCCAATACTGGATAATTTGGCGAGAAAAATGCTTCAAATGCTTCGGTGCTTAGTTTCTTAATTCGATTACCTCGGTAAAGCATGTCTTCGAAAAAGACCGCAACCTCTTTCACTACGGGTTCATCATTAATCTTCTGAGTGGCAATCTCAACTGCAGTAATGAGGTTTTCTCGAGCATCGGTTCTAATCATACCGATGGGCAACTGCGACCCAGTAAGTATGACCGGTTTCTTTAAGCCTTCTAACATAAAGCTTAGCGCAGATGCCGTATAAGCCAATGTGTCAGATCCATGTAGGATGACAAAACCATCATATGCCTTGTAGTTTTCATTTATAATCTTGGCAATTAGGGTCCAGTCTGCTGGCTGAATATCGGAGCTATCAATAGGGTTTTCAAAAGAATACGAATCCAGTTTCGCGTCAAGCTTGTTCAGCTCTGGTACATAGGAAAGAATGTAATCCAGGTTGAAAGGAACCAAAGTTTTTTGGTCTTCTGACTCCACCATCCCTATGGTGCCTCCAGTGTATATGATGAGGATGCTTGTCACCGTGCGAATTTGAAGCTTTTATCGAAATAGAAACCTGCGGTGGCAATTAATGGTTTTCGTCCATTTAGCATTGGATTCACCCCATTTTGTCGAGCCGAAAAGCCATTTGGATATGCACTCGTTGGAGCTTGCGGATTATATAACATTCAACCCGAAATTGTTGTGATGTGCCCCTATGGCATCATTCTGTTGGTAGGCTACCTCTTTGGCATTTGAATAATAAGAATAGTAGCCATCAGCATAAGCTCCAAACCATAATTCAGCCGTACCCTTCTCATTTTGAGCAAAGGAAAAGCTGGCTATAAAAAGTAGAACTAGGGTGGTGATTTTATTCATAGTCTAGGAATTCTCGATTAAATAGGGATCGGCAGTTCTCTGTGGTGACTTCCTCAATTTTGCCCAATGAAAGACCATGGCAAGATGCTAATTTTTCAGCAACTAGTTTGGTATATGATGGTTCGTTTCGTTTACCCCGATAAGGCACAGGTGCAAGGTAAGGTGAGTCCGTTTCCAATATTAAATGCTCTAAACCTATCTCCTTTATATACTGATCAATCTTGCCGTTTTTAAATGTCAGTACACCGCCAATTCCGAGCTTAAAACCACCGTAAGAGATGATGTGCTCAGCCTGCTCCTTGGTTCCAGTAAAGCAATGAAAAACACCCGTCAGATTCTCATCATTCAAGCGATTTAGGACCTTTAGCGTTTCTTCAAAAGCTTCACGAACATGAATAACTATGGGCAGTTTTAGTGTCTTTGCCCAGTTAATTTGCTTTTCAAAAGCGTCAATCTGCATGTCTAACGTGGATTTGTCCCAATACAGGTCAATGCCAACTTCACCCACCGCACAATATTTTCTCACGGGTTTGAAGAGGTTGCGCTCAACAATATCTAGCTCATTTTGATAATTCACGTTAACCGAACATGGGTGCAACCCCATCATCGGGTGCGCATGATCGGGAAGTCGATCTGCCACCTTATGCAGCGTATCTATATATTCTGAATCAATGGCTGGCATTAAGAAATGCTTGACTCCAAGCGCTCGTGCACGGATAATCATTTCATCAAAATCTTCGTCGAAGTCTTCGTGATAGATGTGGGTATGTGAATCTATTATCATATTCGGAAGCCACGAATGTCACGAATGAACACGAATGATTTTGCTTTTAATTAATAGATAAGCCGTTTGTATTCCATTTTCTCTCGACCAAAATTCGCAATCAAACCAAGTCTAAGACCAGAAGCTTTCACATAATTCAAGGTTTGAGCAATGTGTTCGTCAACAATGTAAGATGATGCTTTTAATTCAAGAATAATCGCATCAAAAACAAGAAAGTCGGCAGAATATTTATTTTGCCAAACCCTGCCTTTATATTCAATTTCAAATTTCTGTTCCCGTTTAAGGGGAATGTCTCTCTTTTCGAATTCGATCATTAATGCATTGCCATAAAAAGCCTCTATAAAACCATGACCCAATTCATTGTGAACATCCATACAGGCTCCGACAATATCATAGACTTCTTGTCTGTATAGAATTTCGATCATAGAGCGAAAATAATTCTCTGAGAGTTAATTACTCTATTCACTCTCGCACCAAAAGTATATTCGTGCTATTCGTGGCCGATCCTCATAACCCATTCGTGTACATTCGTACTAATCGTGTCCGCATCCACTCGCATACTTATCATTCGCTTTAGTTCCATTGGCGATATCGTACTCACAACTCCCATTGTGCGGGCTTTAAAAACGCAACTAGAAGGCGCGGTTGAAATTGATTTCATCACAAAAAAGGGATTCGCAGCAATGCTGGAATCAAACCCATATATCAGCACGGTAATATCTATCGAAAAGAATGTGAACGAAGTCGCCACACGACTGCAAGACAAGCACTATGATTATGTGATTGACCTCCACAACAACATCCGGTCAAAGCAAGTGAAACAAATGGTGAAAATGATCGATTTCACTGTTGACAAGCGGAACGTTGCTAAGTGGATTTACGTGAACACAAAAAAGCAGTGGCTACCCATTGGCCCTTTTGTAAATCGTTGTTTCATGGCTATTGCGCCTTTGGGTGTCATAGATGACCAACAAGGACTTGATTATTTTATTCCCGATGCAGATCGAGTTGGTTTAGATACGCTTCCGTCCAATTTTCAATCGCGTTACATCGCCTACGCTATTGGTGGACAAACGCCCGGGAAGATTTTACCTACTGACAAAATCATTCGCCTTTGCCAAAAAATAAACAAGCCTATAGTGCTTTTAGGTGGCGAAGAGGATGCAGATCGAGGAGAGGAAATTGTCAAGCAAGTCGGAAGCAATATTTGGAATGCCTGCGGGAAGTTCAATTTAAATCAAAGTGCAAGCTTAATAGACGAAGCCGAGTGTGTCATTACACACGACACAGGATTAATGCACATTGCTTCAGCCTTCAAGAAAAAGGTAATCTCACTTTGGTTTGCTACAACCCCAGAAATCGGGTTTGCCCCTTGGATGCCTGATGAGGGATCTGTTATTATTGAGGCCGATTCTAAAAAACGACCCACTAGCAAACTCGGAAATCGTGGATATCAGGATGGTTCTGTGTTCAATGTTGATTTGGATAGAATAGCCCAAGCTGTCATAGACTAATCCAAGCTCAGCTCTACCATCGGATCCCAAAACACTTTTTTGAAGCCGATAATTTTATCATTCTTCACTTCTATTCCATCCTCTGCCAATAACTCCTGCATTTTAAATGGGGTTTCGAAATGCATTTTACCAGTGAGCAAGCCTTGGCTATTAACCACTCTGTGTGCTGGAACAGATGGATTTTGACCATGTGCATTATTCATTGCCCAACCCACCGTTCTGGCTGAACGTGCTGCACCCAGGTATTTACCGATCGTTCCATAATTGGTAACCCGACCCTTCGGAATAAGTCGAACTACCTGATACACTTGATCAAAAAAGTCTTTTTCCACATCACAAATGATTAAAAAAATCCCCAATAATCCCAAAATGATTCAGTTTAACAGATGAAGCCAATACATTCGCCTGATGTTCAAAAAAGGCAGCCTCCTTTTTGTTTTCAGCCTAGCACACATCTTTGTTTTTGCGCAAGCAGAAAAGAAGTCAATCCCAGCTACACGAGCCACAGCGGATATAAAAATAGATGGCATTTTAGATGATGCCGCTTGGGCTACAGCTCCCGTTGCTAAAGACTTTATCATGTACGAACCCGAAAACGGAACTGCGGAATTGCTGGGTTTTGAAACTGAAATCCGGGTACTTTACACAGACAATGCGGTGTATATCGGAGCTACCATGAAAGATCCAAATCCAGACAACATTCTAACCCAAATCACGCAACGTGATGTGTACAATCAAAACTGCGATTGGCTCGGCTTCTTCATCAATCCATACAACGATGGATTAAGCGATTTCAATTTTTGGGTCACCGCGGCAGGAACACAAAGTGATGCCAAAACCACGGTAAATGGGGATGACTTTAGCCTAAACTCTGTTTGGAAAAGCGAAGTACAAATCACCGAACAAGGTTGGGTCATGGAGGCAGAAATTCCATACATAGCGCTGCGATTTCCAGAAACGCCAGTGGCCGATTGGGGGCTCAATTTCATGCGAAACATTCGCAGAATTCGCAAAACCTATTCTTGGAGTTTTCTCGATCTCGCTTCAGGTAATCGCCTCGAATACCAATGTGGACTACTTACAGGCATGAGTGACATTGACCCTCCTGTAAGACTGTCGGTGATGCCCTACGTTTCTGCTTATGCAGATGACTTTGACGGCAACACTACTTATGATATAAATGCCGGATTAGATTTGAAATATGGGCTTAATGAGAGCTTCACATTGGATATGACCCTTATACCTGATTTTGGACAAGTAGCCTATGATCCACAGTTCTTGAATTTGAGTCCATTTGAAAATCAATTTGATGAAAACCGACAATTTTTCACGGAGGGAACAGAGCTATTTAATATTGGTAATCTGCTGTATACACGCAGAATTGGGGGCGCGCCTAAAAACATTCAGGGGGTAAACTTAAACTCGAACGACAGTGTTGAAATCCGTCAAGAATATACCAGACTGCTCAACGCTACTAAAATTTCTGGCCGAACTAAAAACAACCTTGGAATTGGTGTCTTGAACTCCATCACGGCTGATAACTATTCAACTAGAACTGAAAACGGAATAGAAACCGAAGTGCTAACCGAACCCATGACCAACTATAATGTGCTTGTCTTTGATCAACGATTTAATCGAAATAGCTCAATCAGTTTGGTCAATACCAATGTGCTAAGAAAAGGCGGAAGCCGTGATGCAAATGTCACGGCCCTGCTCGGTTCATTTTATTCCAAATCTGGCGAATATCTGATCGATGTAAACGCAAACCAAAGTGCACTTTTCGAAGGCGATTCAATCGAAACTGGATATCACAGTTCTGCAAGGATAGCCGATGTTGGTGGGCGCTGGCGATGGGCAGCACAAGCCGAATTAAAAACCGATGATTACGAAATCAATGACTTGGGTTTTCAGAGGAGAAATAACGCCGTTTTCTACCAAGGTGAGGTTGGCTGCAGGACGGTGAAACCTGTTGGGCCATTCAACAAATTCAGTCATGACATTGTAGCTTGGTATCAATTCCTCTATAATCCGTATCGCTACGAAGAGACTGTCATTTCTTACAAGGCATTTTTTCTAACACGTAGCTTTTTTGCCTTTGGACTTAATGCCGCGATGACGCCAAATGATGTCTATAATTATTTTGAACCGCGTGAGCCAGGCCGCTGGTTTAAAGGGCCAGCACAGCGTAGCGTAGGAGGCTTCATGTCTTCCGACTATCGAAGAATATTGGCAATAGATGCACGAGGAACCTATTTCTGGTGGAACCGTTTGGGTAAAACTGAAACAACTTTCGAGGTAGAGCCGCGCATTCGATTAGGCGATCATTTTTTTGCCATTCCGCTATTCAGAATTGTTGATGCCAATAACGACTACGGTTTCGCGCCTGATAACGACCCTCTTTTAGTTCATTATGGGAGACGAAACACCCTGACGGTTATCAACGCCATTAATGCACAATACGTATTCACACCAAAGTCATCGCTATCCTTGACTCTGAGGCATACCTATACAGATGTCAACTACCTTGATTTCTACATACTTGAAAATGACGGAAATCTGACATCGACTCATCTTACGGGTGTAAACGACCTCAACTTTAATGCCTTCAATATTGACTTAAAATATGCCTGGTGGTTTGCTCCCGGCAGCGAGTTAGTGATTCTCTATCGTCAGGCTGTTGCATCAGCGGGAAATACTGTCGGTCAATCCTATTACCAAAATTTGAATGGCACGTTTGATTCTCCTGTTCAGAACAATGTATCTCTGCGTTTTACCTATTTCTTTGATTATATAACGACAAGGAATCGATTGAGGCGATCTTGATTATCTATTCAATTGATAACTCAAAAACTTCATCTTCTTGCCTTGTGCCAGCCACATCTGCTCATAGAATGTGCGGATGTTCAAGACTCGCTGCATGGTCTCATCAAATTGCTGAATTCCTGATTCATAAAGCGCAGATGTATCCTCCAGTTTTTCGAACTGAACATCCTTCGTCTTTGCATTAAACTCAGGCAATGATTCATCCCTTGTAAACTCGTATAAATCATCACTGTCAGATTTGAGATTCAGCAATCCATTTGGCTTTAGTGTTTTTATATAACGATTGAGAAAAATCTCGCTGGTTAATCGCTTTCTAGGCTTTGCTATCTGTGGATCGGCAAACAAAATCCAGATTTCGCTGATCTCATTCTCCGCAAAGAAGGAATTAATGAAATCGATTTTCGTTCTAATAAACCGAACATTTGTCAAGCCCTTCTCTTCTACTTCTTTAGCGCCAGAAAAGATGCGTGCGCCCTTTATGTCCATGCCAATGAAGTTCTTGTCTGGAAAAATCTCTGCCATGCCAGCGGAGTATTCCCCTTTGCCACAAGCCAGCTCCAGCACAATTGGATTGTTATTTCCAAATTCCTCATGCCACTTACCTTTCAAACGAAAGTCACCATTCAACACTTCTTTGTTATCCGGTTGAATTACGTGTTTAAACGTTTCGTTCTGCGCGAATTTTTTGAGTTTGTTTTTCCCCATTTCCCTATCGGTTTTCGGTTTGGCAAAGGTGTGGATTGATTTCTTTCTTTTGATGCTGTGTCTAAGCGCGTTTTAATAGCACCTCTTCATTGGGGCTTAGGTCATGCCACAAGGTGTGTTCCAATCATTGAGCAGCAACTTAATGAAGGAAATGTGATCATCGTTTCTGCTAATTCTGGCCCTAGGCATATTTTGGAAGAACGCTTTCCGTATCTGGAGTTCATCAACATTCCATTCATGGAAATCACCTATCCGAAAGATGGAGACATGGCTCGTCATTTTTTATGGAAAGGCCCTCAGCTTCTGGCAAGCATTTGGAGGGAACACCGTTTATTGCAAAAGCTTATCTGTGAAAAAAAGATTGACATGGTCATTTCCGACTCTCGCTTCGGGCTTTGGTCCAATCGTACGAAGTCCATTTTCATTACCCACCAAGTTCAAATTCTTAGTCCCAAATTCCAAGGAATTATCAATGTGTTGAATCGATGGGTGATGGCAAAATACGATGAGGTTTGGGTTCCTGATTCTAAAGAATCCCCTGGTCTTGCAGGCATTTTATCTCACCCAGAAAAGCTTCCTACCAATGCTCGATATATCGGCCCCCTCAGTCGATTTCGAGAAAGAATAGTTCCCAAAAACCCAATCTGGAAAGCAGCGGTCATCATTAGTGGCCCAGAACCTCAGCGATCTTTGTTCGAAGCTGAAATGGCGCGGAGGTTTATCGAATCTGACGAACCCGCATTAATCTTACGCGGAAAGCCAACTGACTCGGGAAACAAAAAAATTGGAAAACTAAAAATCATGAATCACCTAAATGATGCTGAGCTAATAGATGCGCTATCAAAAAGTGAATTGGTTATTTCCAGAAGCGGCTACAGCAGCATCATGGATTATGAGGTGCTCGGCATTAAGGCTGAGTTCCACCCTACCTTAGGTCAAACGGAGCAAGAGTATTTAGCCGAATTACACAAGTGCTAAAGAATTAAACCTTCGAACCTCGCCTTTTCCTCACTCATATTAAGCTCAGGATGACTTTTATCTAGATCTTCAATGATCTCTAATTGCTTTTTCAAGAATCTCTGGTAAGAATTGCTTTCAGGATCCATCGGTCGGTGCGAAGCAGCCTCCACAGCGGCACTCACCGCTTTGCACATAGCTACCGTTTCTTCTTCAAATAGACTTTCCTGAAACTTTTGCCAGATATAATCTACTGTCTGAGCTGTTGGGTGCAGCATGTCGGCTCCATAAAAACGATAATCACGCAAATCGTCCATCATGTATTCATAGGATGGGAAATAGTGACAGTTTTCAAACTCATCCACCACTTCGTGAATCGCGGAATTTAGGATGGATTTACTTCTATTGTTTTCAATCGGACCATCCTTCCAATGCCGCACTGGGCTTACTGTAAACACCAATTGCGCGTTTATCTTCATGGAAGCCAAAAACTGTGGGATTTGTCTCATAATTAAATGAGCTTCTTGAAAACTAAGAAGTTCTTTCTTGAATTTATCATTCGGAATTTTATGGCAATTCGCGACAATGTGATCTCGAGTTAGATGCCGATAAACCCACGCTGAGCCGAGAGTTATAAAAATAACATTGGAGGCCAAAAGCTGCTTTCTTCCGCTTTCTAAAGCATCATTCATACTTGATAGCGCCTCATCCGAATTCTTTCTCTTGAAAGCCCCGTGATGATCTAAACTCACCCAATGCTCATCCACATGTTCAAGTTCCGCTGCTACATACGGTCTATTGTTAAGCATGCGCTCTAGAGCATTCACAATCGAGAAGGGGTTAAAGAGTATGCCAAATGGATTAGTTACTACATCAAACTTTCGACTTGAAAGCTTCTCGCCAACGCTCTCGGCAAAGCATGAGCCCAACAGAACCAATTTTGATTCATGCGAAACGCGAAATGGAAAACTAGGTGCCGGAATACGGGTTCGAAAACTGTCCATGCCGAAAATTAAGCCTTTGGAAGGGTAAATGAAAATGTGCTGCCAATACCGAGTTCGCTATGAACGTTTATCGTCTGACCATGTGATTCTAGTAAGTGTTTAACAATAGCCAGTCCCAAACCAGTTCCTCCATCGTTGCGCGATCGACTTTTATCAACCCGATAGAATCTCTCAAACAATCGAGTTAAATGCTCTGGAGCAATTCCAATACCGTCATCTTTTACCTCGACTAAAATATGATTTGGCGCATCGGATAATTTTATGGAACAATGGCCGTCTTTTCGGCTATAATGTATCGCATTCATTACCAAGTTTGAAATCACTTGTAGTATCTTGTCTTTGTTCGCCATTACCATGATTGGTCTATCATAGTTTTTGCTAAACTTCAGCTTTACATTTTTCTTTTTGGCCCTTAATTCTAACAATGAAAAGACCTCCTCAACCGTGGAAACTATGTTGAGTTTTGCGAACTCAATGTTCTCTTGATTTGATTCTATATCGGCAATGGCCGACAAATCTTTGACTAGAACGGTTAATCGCTCCAAATTCTTGTCGGCTCGAGATAAATAATCGTAGTTGATTTTAGGATCCTCCAGACCACCTTCAAGTAAGGTGTCAATATAGCCCTGCACACTAAAGAGGGGTGTTCGAAGTTCATGTGCTAAGTTGCCGACAAATTCTCGTCTATATTGAGCTTGCTGCTTCAAATTTGCAATCTCTGCTTGTCTAGTGCTTGCCCACTTTTCTGCTTGTAATAGAACTTCATTCAGCACTGGTTGAGCTCGTTGTTGTTTATCCACCTTGCTATAGATAATTCTATAAATCACCTGGATTTTGTCGAAAATGAATCTTTTAATGAGAATTGCTGTGAATATGTATATGAGAAATGCTGTGAAAAGCGGAGCGGCAATTAGCAAGGTCAAATTATCCTGATCTAAGTAATAGACGGTAGCTAAACTCAACAAAAAGCCAAGCATGGCTAAAATAAGAGCAATTTGTCTTGAGGAATTAATTCTCATCCAAGTTGGATTTATTCCTCAAATTTATAGCCCACTCCTTTTATGGTCTTAATGTTTGAGCTGCCAATTTTTTCCCGAAGCTTTCTAATATGAACATCAATTGTCCTATCTCCCACAACTACGTCATCACCCCAAACAGATGACAAAATGTGTTCTCTAGTAAACACCTTTCCTGGTACTGATATTAACAGAGCAAGTAATTCAAATTCCTTCTTTGGCAAACTAAGTTCGTTACCATCTTTAATGACCAAATATCGCTCCCTATCTATACTCAAAGTTTTCAGCTCTACTGGCTTACCAGAAGACACCATGTTTTTTCTTCGCAGTAATGCCTTTATCCTACTAATTAGAACCCTAGGTTTTATTGGTTTTGTGATGTAGTCATCAGCTCCGGCATCAAACCCAGCAATTTGCGAATAATCTTCGCTTCGTGCTGTAAGAAAGGCAATAACCACATCCTTCGTTTCCATGTTCTCCCTCAACTGCATGCATGTCTCCATTCCATCTATTTCAGGCATCATGACATCCAGTAAAATGAGGTCAGGTTTTTTTGATTTCGCTAACTCTATAGCAGCTACTCCATTAGTAGCTGTATACACTTTGGCTCCCTCTTGCTTAAGGTTATAACTCAGGAACTCAAGGATGTCTTGTTCGTCATCAATGACGAGAATTTTTTTCTTAGCAAGCATTAAATCTTCTAAATCAGAATTTGAGCTCGAATGTAGATCGGATGCCATCAAACAAAGGTTAAAAAGTTTTTATCACTGTTTTAAGAAAAACGCGGTAATGTGAACTTAATGTAAAGTGGCTTTAACGAATACTTAATCCAGTATTAAGGATAGGCTCATTATCCGAACTGACCTTTGTCTCAACAAAATGAAACACGGTACATGAGATTAATTTACACAATCGCAACGCTGGTACTTCTTACAACTAATGCTTTCAGTGAACAAGGTAATTCAAATGGAATTATAAAAGGAAAAGTTCAAGAGGAACAAGCTGGGGAGGCTACTCCTGTTCCTTTTGCTAATGTCTATTTATTGGGTACTAGCATAGGCGCCTCCACTGATTTTGATGGAAACTTTGAATTTTCAGCCAGCCCTGGCGAATACAAGCTAATAGTAAGTAGCCTTGGATATAAGGACGATACAGTCGCAGTAACCGTATCAGCCGGATGTGTCATAGAAAAATCCATAAAAGTATCTGCAGATGCTGCCTTATTAGATGCCGTTCAGATTTATGCAAAAGCAAATCGGGAAAGTAAGTCTATGCTACTTATGGAACAAAAAAATGCTTCCACCATCACACAATCTATTGGAGCTAGCGAATTATCCAAAACAGGATCATCCGATGTTGCAGAAGGAGTCGCAAAAATCAGCGGAGTTGCAAAGTCAGGAGCCAATAGCGACATTTTTGTGAGGGGATTAGGCGACAGGTATAACACGGCTAGCCTAAACGGCTTACCCATTCCATCTTCCAATCCAGATAAGAAGGTGATTGATCTTGGTGTTTTTCCAACATCGGTTGTCAAAAGCATTGATGTAAATAAAACATTCACGACAAATCTTTCTGGAGATTTTGCTGGCGCATCCATTAACATAAACACTAAAGATTACTACGATGAGCCTTTTGCACAGGTAGGTTTCAGTGCTTCATACAACAGCATCACTACCGGAAGGGAATTTTTAAAAAGTCAGAAAACCGATGGTAATAGGATTCCCTTTTCCTATGATAATCGACAGCTTCCTGACGATGTTATTACTGGTTACGAGCGGGCATACTACAGTTCGCCAGCAGATGATTCAGAGCTTCCATTTGATAGATCCTTCAACCCAACAACAGTAACGGCCATGCCAAATTTGGGAACATCCGTTCTAGGAGGTAACTCATACAAGGTGGGAAAACAAAGTAAGCTTGGCTTTTTATTGTCTGCAGAAACTGCTGCGGGAAACCAGTATCGTGAAGGATTTGCTAGAAACACAGATTCTTCTGGGGTTGACAAGAACTATTTTGCAACCGAGTCTTTCGATCATACAACCAAATCAACTGGTTTAGCAAATGTGATGTTTGAAATAAATCCACGAAATACCATTCAAGTTAATGGGCTGTATACGGAAAACTCAAGTGACGCAGTCTCAAATTATGATTCTGAAATTTTGGATCGAGATCGAAATACCTACACATACTCAACCCGAAACACCCTTCAAGTAAACAACTTGAGAACGATTCAGGTAATCGGAGATCATAAAAGTAAAGGCGATGGCTTACTTCTTTACTGGGGAGCTTCGCACAATGTAGCTCATAATGCTGAGCCAGATCGCACACAGTTATTATTTGAAGCCTCTGATGCCAATAAAGATGACTACAGATTAGAGGCACTGAACGCATCCGATAACCATCGATTCTTTGGTGCAATGACAGAAGAAGACATGAATGCGCGCATAGATGTTGCAGTCAATTTTAACAAGGATGAAAACAGCACGGGCCTGCTCTCTTTAGGTGTAAAACCAAGAATGAAATCAAGGACATTTGAATGGCGACAATTTAATATGGACATGCGACAATATGCTGACTCCTTGCAATCGAATGACATAGTTGTTGACCAACTAAATCCTGATGAATTCTTAGGTCAAGATGCCTACGCAAATGGATTATACAGTTACAAAGAAGCCCGTGATGGTTCGCGAACACATTTCGCAAATCAAAATGTGATGGCCGGGTACCTAATGGTGGACTATGCAATAACCGAAAAGCTGATGGCTGTTGTAGGCGCCAGAATAGAACATACTTCGCAAACCGTGCAATACAAGCAACTACGCAACCTGCTAAGCGATCCATATCAGGTAAAAAAATATGATACTCTGAATGTGCTGCCTTCGCTCTCGATGAATTATAACTTGACTGACAAAAGCAATCTTCGATTCGCTTTATCACAAACTGTATCTAGACCAAATTTCCGAGAGCTTGCACCTTTTCAATATCAAGATCAGTCCAGAAGACTCTATGAAGGAAACATTGACTTAGAAAATGGATATTCATACAACGCTGATCTCAAATACGAGTTCTTCCCTAGAATGGGCGAAGTATTTGCTGTATCGGCATTTGGAAAATACATTGACAATCCAATTGAACGATATGAAGTACCCTCATCAACAACTCTTTTTACCTATTTCAATTTAGGAAGAGCAATTGTTGCAGGTTTAGAAGCGGAGGTAAAAACAAGCGTTGGAAGGTTTTTTGGCGCAAGTGATCTTGAAGAGTCACGTGTCATTGACCGTGTAACAATAGGAGTAAACGCAGCATATAACTACACCCAATTATACGTTGGATCCGAAGAAGAAATCAACACGTCAAAGGGAACTATTTTGGCAACAAATAGCAAACGTCAGATGCAAGGTGCAAGTCCATACATCCTCTCTGCTGATATTGGATATTCATTCAATGTAGCGAGTATTGAGTCAAGATGGGCGCTAGTCTACAACGTGTTTGGGCCTCGTGTATTCTTAGCTGGAACCTACGGTCGTGGTGATGTGTATGAACGCCCGGTAAATACAGTCGATCTAATTATGAGAAACACCATTTCGAAGCGCATAGATGTGAACTTTAGTGTACGAAACCTATTGAACCCAAAGATCATTCAGGAGCAAACAAATGCGGATAAAACCTTTGTATTCAATGAGTTTCGCATAGGAACTACTGCCGGGCTTTCCGTAAATTACCGATTTTTTAAGGGAGCATAACTACCCTGTATTACGCAATTCAAAACCGTGAATAACCTTGACATAACTCTAAGCTAATGAAGGTTTATTTCTTACAGAAAATTTAGATAATGTAGGGGCGATTCCTTTGCCCCAGAAAAATAAAAACAATGAAAACACAATTTACTGCCAAACTCATTCTGATCGCGATAACAATCGGTCTCAGCCTTGCTTCATGTAACAATGATGGCTGCACCGATCCAGGCGCAAACAACTACGAAGAAAAAGCCAAAAACGATGACGGTTCCTGCGAGTATGATGCTCCAGAAACCCGATTATCTGGTGATGTTACGGAAGATTTAACCCTAGACTTATCTTATGAATACACACTTGCTGGAGGTGTCCATATAAAATCTGGCGTAACCTTGACAATTCCTGCTGGAACAGTGATTAAGTCCGATCCAAACGAGTCCGTTGCATATTTACTCATTGAACAAGGCGGTAAGATAAATGCAAAAGGAACCGACACTGAGCCCATCGTGTTTACATCTGGAGCAACTAGCCCAGCCGCAGGAGATTGGGGTGGAATAATCATCTGTGGAAAAGCACCAATTAATAATGGAACGACAGCTACGGCAGAAGTTGGAGATGTATTGTATGGCGGAAGCGATGCTGCTGACAACTCGGGTACTTTAGAATATATAAGAGTAGAATACACCGGAAATGCCATTAATGATGAGAAAGAGCACAACGGGTTTACTTTTAATGGAGTCGGATCTGGGACTACTCTCTCATACCTACAAGCCTATTATGGCAATGACGATGGATTTGAATTCTTTGGTGGAACCGTTACTGCCGATTATTTAGTATCCAGCGGAAGCGGAGACGATAGTTTTGACTGGACATATGGTTGGATCGGATCTGGTTCGTACTGGATAGCTGAACAGGCCAATGGTATAGGCGACAGGGGAATCGAGGCAGATAACAACGGAGACAACAATGGAGCAACACCCGCATCAAACCCAACACTTTCAAACATTACACTTACTGGACATAGTGCTTCAGAGTCTGATGGTATAAAATTGCGAGAAGGAACCATGGGGAACATTAGTAATGTCCTTATTTCAAGTTTCCAAGACGGCATTGAAGTAGAACATGAAATTACTGTGTCAAATGCAGCAATGGGTGAACTTTCTTTAGACAATATAACCTTAGAGGGCATCACAGGATCCGAATTCGCTATTAAGGGTGCTGCAAATTCATCAGACTCCACATCAGCCGCAAACATGATTGATATGACCATAGGAGTGGATGCAACTGGAGCCGGTTCGGACTGGACAGCAGGATGGACAAAGGCACTTAACTAACGGGTTCAACGCCGCATTTTAAAGGCGTTTCGTTCATTCAGGCGCCTTTT
>CALKOP010000193.1 GCA_938091155.1 uncultured Flavobacteriales bacterium
TCAGAATTATCCGTAGACCCAATATCTCAAAAAAAAGACTTTGAAGGATATAACGTATACATGACTCGGCTAGGTGATGATGTTGTGGGCAGCCTGAACTTATCAGAAGATTTAAAACTTGCTGCGACTTTTGACAAAAAAGACAATAGCTTGTTTTATAATACGGGATTTGAATCTATTTTGCTAGAGACCCCAGTCACGTTTGATGAAGATTCAACGATATATAGCCACAAGTATTCTATCAATAATGTATTGGATGGATGGCAATATGCTGTGGCCTTAACCGCATTTGATGAAGGAGATCCAGAAAGCAATCTTGAATCACTTGAAAGTTCTATCATTGGCAATACCTACCGCGTTTTTCCTGGTACAATCGGTAATGAAAAATTTGACGAATACGCTGTCGGTGTTAATGAAATCAAAGCCCTATTCAACAAAGATTTGAATGATAGTTTAGATAAATACCGTCCCTTTGCCTACCCTAATCCTTACTATGGCGGAGCCTCTTGGGAAGGTGAGTCAACGTTTGAAGAAGATAAAAAAATTAATTTCGCGAACCTGCCTCAAATATGTGTA
Organism: uncultured Flavobacteriales bacterium; assembly: GCA_938091155.1. Lineage (GTDB taxonomy): Bacteria > Bacteroidota > Bacteroidia > Flavobacteriales_G > Salibacteraceae > SHAN690. Next base: position 577 of record CALKOP010000193.1, read on the forward strand.
ATTCGCATTTTTACCGTTTCAGGCGACCTTATTAAAACTATAGAGCATCAGGAAGAGTACACTGGTGCGGGTCAGCGCTGGTATAACACCTATTCTAATACTGAAAATTCTGTTTTTAGTGGTGGGGAGCATAGTTGGGATTTACTTAGCGAATCTGCCCAAATAATTGCTCGAGGCACTTATATATTCTCAGTGGAAGACTTAGAAACCGGGAAATTTTGGAAAGAAAAATTCGTCATTATTAAATAATCAATACATGAAATCAATTCTATTATCGACTGTTACAATTGTTGTCTCTTCACTAGTATTTGCGCAATACCCTGTGGTGAGCATTACCGAAATACAGTTTGTAACGCAGGCCGCTACAGGAAACTGTGACGATCAAACTGTATACCTTGGAGACACAGTCATTATCCGAGCTAAGGTGGTTGCAGATGGCTATGAATCTGTCCCTTCTGGAATTGCAAATGCAGCCACGGGGCATAAGAACTTCTGGCTTCAACAAGGAAATGGAGGTGCTTTTAGTGGTATTGATGTGTTTAAAACATCATCAATAAACGCCACCGAAGACATTCACAATCTACTTGCTGGAGATTCTGTAGAGGTAATTGGAGTAATAGATGATTACCAAGGTGAAACCGAAATAATTCCATTAGAAGGAAATAGTATTACCCTACTCGGTCAGAATCAAGGTATCGTTCCCTCTATTGCTTTCTTGGCCGACATTAATGACCCTGACAGAAATAATTTACTTCAATCTGGAGAACAATGGGAGGGTGTATATATTGAATTGCACAATGTGACCGTAGCATCGCTTGATTTTTTCTCTGGAGGCAATCGTGTCAGCTTCAATATTGAAGATGCTAATGGGAATTTAATGAACGTTTCTGATAGATATAGAGTCCAAAAATTGCCTGCAGAAGGTGGGACATTCGTAGCGCCAAATGTGGGAGACCAGATAGATACTCTTCGCGGAATTATTGCTCATAGCAAGAACAACTGTCCGGGCTTCAATGGTCGAGGATATTCACTTTATCCATTTCAGGAAAGCGACTATGTCTATGGGGCATCTGCACCGAGAGTTTTTAATGTGGAAAGGACTCCTACCGTTCCTTCATCAAGTGATATCGTCACAGTCAATGCTGACATCACAGATAACGATGGGAGCATTGTTAGTGCCACGCTTTTTTACGGAACAGGAATTTCAGGCTCTTTTACATCAGTTCCAATGTCCGTTTCTTCAGGCGAGACATATGAGGCTGACATTCCAGCACAGTCAGATGGGACGCTAGTTAGATGGTATATTGTTGCTGAGGATGATAGCGCTTTGGTAACATACAATCCAAGCTCAAATCCTTCAACATTAACTTATCTATATCGAGTTAGAAATAATGGATTGACCATTTATGATCTACAATACACTCCTTATTCGAACGGAGTTAGTCCTTATTCAGGCGAAACAGTAACTGTTTCTGGTGTTGTCACTGCTGGCGTAAATTCCACAGACACTGGTGATCTTGGTTTCGTTTACATACAACAAGAGAACCAATTAAACTATGCAGGAATATGGTTACAACAAGGAACCAGTTTGAGTTCCTTAAAACGAGGCGATTTAGTCGAAGTTGAAGGATTAGTCTCCGAAAACTTTGGAATGACCTCAATTAATGACATCGCCTCCGCGAGTGTAACTGGCACTGGATCAATAGCACCCACAGTTCTAAATCCAGATAGTTTCTCTGTTTATAGTGCTTCTAGTCATGAGCAATTTGAAGGAATGTTGGTTCGTTTTGAGCATCCCACAGCCGGAGAAGAATTATTTGTTGTGGAACAAAATGCAGATCAGCAAACAGGAAATAATTATGCAGAATACAGAATAGGTACAGATGAATTTGATCCAGCATCAGGGTCTAGAGTAATCGTTGGAAGAAACTCAGGGAACAGTAGCTTATATGTTTCATATGTAAATGACTCTTTATGGGAGATCTCAAATGGAATTATGAATGTTCCAGCATATGTGGTGCATTATGGAGACTATTTAGAGTCAATTACTGGTATCATGTCCTACAGTTTCGGAGACATGAAAATGTTGCCAAGAAACAATAATGATGTTGTGAATTATGCAGGGGGTCCTGTTTATGCACAAGCAAACGTAATGACTGACACTGTATGCCTCGGTAAACCAGCAATGTTCGGAAATACCTCATCTGCAGTTGCAGATCAATTCGATTGGCAATTTGGTGATGGTGGTTCATCTGTGATGAAGTATCCTATGTACACCTTTACTCAAGCTGGTGTTTTCTCAATAACAATGACAGCTACGAACACGGTGGATAATGCCAATGACATGATTGTATTAACAAATGCCATATTAGTTGACACATCAGAAAATTGTGGTCTTGGAATAGATGATAAACCTGCTTCAATTTCAGCTATTTATCCCAATCCAACTACAAATATAATTGTGGTCGAGACGGAATACGAAAAAGGAGAAGTCTATTGCATTCAGATAATCGATTTACAAGGAAGAGAAGTTTTTAAAAGAATCACAATTCGACCAATTGAGCGAATCAATCTGAATCAAATGGCCTCTGGAAGTTACATGCTTCAAGTTTTGGATTCTCATCAAGCAATTATTGAGGTTCGTAAAATTATCAAGCAATAAACATTTGACATCATCTTCAAGTGTGCAATAAACTCCTATATAACTTACTAGGGCTGTCGATTTTCTTTGGCTGTGATAAAGGCAAGGAATTAGTCAATTTAAACCCTGAAACCAATATGACCATTGAATCGATAAACCTCTCTGGAGGTGATAGACTCAATAGTTTGGTAGAAGTAAAATGGTGGGGAACTGACCCTGATGGGTTTATAGTTGGATATGAATTTAGTTTCGATCAATTAACGTGGTATAAAACAATTGAGCAAGACTCACTTTTTCGTTTTTCCATTACGGAGGGTAGTGATACCACAGATATCGACTTATGGTTACGATCGGTAGACAATAGAGAAGCAAAAGATGATACACCAGCCTACCTTAAAATTCCTCTGAAAAACACGCCTCCTAAAGTTGAGTTTGTAAAAGATCTCTCACCTACAGATTCTGTTTTCAATGTATTGACAATTGCCTGGGAAGCATCTGATTTGGATGGGTTTTCATCGGTACGATCAATTGAACTAAAACTGAATGAATCTGATTGGTTTTCTTTTTCGCCACGAATAAGTACAAAAGGCATTGAAATTGCCTCCATTGCTCCTGAAAACCCGGAAGTCACCGGACCAGCCAATTCAGCCGTTTTGAGTGAATCGGGGGAAGAAATGGGCGTTATTGGAGGCTTAAAGATTGGAGAATTGAACAGCCTATACATAAGGGTAAAAGATCTCGCGGGTTCCATCAGCCTAGAGGACACACTGTCCCAATTTTACTTCAAAGGAAAAACCAATGATCTATTGGTTATTGGCACCAGTTCTGATAATCCAAACGCCTTTTACAAATCAAACCTGGATTTGATTAATGCCAAGTATGATTTTATTGATATGGTTAGCAACAATCGCGGCAACCTGCCCAAAATATGGAATCCATACTTTGAATTACTATTGGATCAATACGAGAAGGTTTTGGTCTATTGTAAGGATGATATTGTGACCAACACTCAAACCAAACAAGAGGACATATTCCTTGAGTTTGCTGCAGGAAGTATAGAGGAGTATGTGAATAATGGAGGTAAAATTTGGGTGGTTAGCAGCCTACCCAACTTACACAGTCCTTCTAGCGCATTGTTTGGCATTTTACCAATGGATAGTTTAAGTTCATCACCTCTACCGAGCCAAGCGCGGTTACCTTCAGATTCTCTTGCAGTCGGTTCATTTGATTATCCAAGTCTAACCTCAAATGCACTCATCACCATTGACCCATTTTTCGCCTCATCAGATGCTGAGGTTATTTATTCCGCACAATTAACCAAAAGCCTTGGTTGGTATGGCCCTGAAGACGGATGCATTGGAGCGAGACGTAAAGTTTCTGAAGCAACATCGATGGTATTCATGTCAGTTGACTTACACAAACTAGACAAGAATCCAACAGCCATTCAGGAACTATTTAATACGATAATCAACCAAGAGTTTTGAGGTTGATCGTGAGATTACTTCGATGCAATTTATTGACGATTTGTGCCATAATGTCTATTACAATTTCGAATGCTCAAAATGCAATATTGACAGGGGTTATATCTGATAAAGAAACAAATGAAACACTTCCTGGCGCCACCATAATACTTGTCGGTACCTATAAAGGTGCCAGCACCGATATGGATGGGAAATATACTATTGAGGATATTAAACCTGGTGATTATGCTGTGAAGATTACGTACATAGGCTACAGTGATAAAATCATTAATGGAGTTCAGATAAAAAAAGGCGAAACCAATAAACTCGACACAAAAATTTCATTGCGATCCAGCACCCTTGCCGAGGTTGTAATAGAGGGAGAACAGGTAATTGATCTTGAAAGTGGGAAATCAGAAATAAATATTTCTCAAGATGACATTTCTGAAATGGCGGTCAGAGAGGTTCAGGACATTGTAAAAATGCAAGCTGGGGTTAGTGAAAACCCGGACGGGCTGCAAATTCGTGGTGGACGCGTATATGAAACGCAGTATGTAGTTGATGGGATTTCTGCACAAGATCCATTGGCGGGAACAGGTTTCGGTGTGAATGTCGCCTCAGGGGCTATAAGCAATGTTACTGTTGTGACTGGTGGCGCTGGTGCCGAATACGGAGATGGTTCATCAGGAGTTATTTCCACAAGCATTCGTGAAGGTGGAGATAAACTTGAAGTTAGTGGCAGCTGGCTCACTGATAACTACTTTACCAATCGAAACAAAGGTTCTAGTTGGAACACAGATATCTGGCAATTTTCACTTGGAACACCAATTCCGTTCACTAAAAAGAAGCTGACCCTTTTTACGACTTCAAGCGTTGAACTATCGGACACCTATTTCCGAAAAACCGCGAATCAACTTAATTCTTCACTATTTTCAGAAAACCCGAGCTTATGGGCACCAAGACAAGATAATAAATGGTCAAATACTGTGAAGCTTGCATATTTTGTAAGACCCGGATTCAAGGTGTTTTTCACGAATCAGCATTCCTTAAACATCAATCAAAATACTCGTAGTCTACAAGTAGTAGGATTCGATGCCGTGGTGCGACCTGGCTATCAATATGAGTTTAGTGAAGACTTAGATAATGCAACAACATATACCCACCATAGCAATTTGAGCGTGCTGGGAATGACCTATTCTTTCCCAAATAATAAATGGACTATAACGACTAACATCGGGCGACTTTTTACAAATCTGCGAGCTGATGCAAACGGACGACCATTTCGAAGTGAGACAGTAGATCAAGTCTATGATCCAGAGTCCATAATTACTGATCCAATAACTATATTCAATCCTAACGATTCTATTATTTACGTAAATGCCTCGAGTGGGTTGAATAATAATGGTGGAATTAGTACCGTATGGCATGACCATTATGTACGTGAATACACGTTCAAAAACACCGTTAAGTTTTATCCAAATAGCAAGTTTCACACCTTCACTTTTGGACAAGAACATCAGGAAAAACAGTATCAATGGGCTGATGTAAACAGGCCTTGGGTTGGCGCTCCAATTCAAATAAATGATACGTTAAGCACACCAAGCATTAGCATTGGCAGCAGCAGTGACATTTGGAAAGTAAATGCAGCAGATGGCGGAATCTTTGTTGAAGATAATATTGTCTATAAAGGAATTAATGCCTCCATAGGTCTACGCTTAAACTATTGGGCCTATGGAAAATTTGTTGATGACGCAGTTAACGATCCGAACGCACTGATCATTGACGAGGTACGAAAACGATATGAGAAGCGGACAGTAAGTGTCTTTGGGAGACATTTCCAAGCTAGACTTTTGCCTCGAATCAATGTATCATTCCCAATTACTGAAAACAATGTTTTGTACTTTAACTATGGGCATAGTATGCGACTACCCCACCCACGATTTGTGTATGCTGGTCTTGACCCTGTATATCAAGATCGAGGATATTTATCTCGCCTCGGAAATCCGGATTTAAAGCCAGAAACAACTGTTTCATATGAAATGGGTATAAAATCCCAGGTGACTCGAAGATTGGGAATCACTTTCGCTGCCTTCAATAATGACAAGTACGATTATATTGTAACTCGCACAATTGTAATTCAAGATCAAACAGGTAGGCTTGTTGACAAAACAACTTCAATCAATCAAGATTATGCGAGAATTGTAGGCCTTGAGCTTGGTGTAATCTATCGGGTGGGCAAATACATACGTACTTTCTTTAATGGAGCATATCAAGTAGCAACGGGCAAGTCAAACTCTGCGGCCGAGTCTTTGTTGCAAATTCGCCAGACCGGTTTTGTAAATACCACTAAAGAACAATACTTAGCTTGGGATCGACCTTGGGACTTTAAGGCCGGTGTGATTTTTACAGCAGATAGCACGATTAAACTCGGAAAGATTCCATTAGAGGGCTTTCGGGTTTTTATATCAGGAACATATAAATCTGGACTCCGGTATACACCTTACAAATATGTGGGAGTTTCAGATATTGGTCGCCCACTATATGTTCAGGTCGTGGATGAACCTAATGCTAAAATCGGAAAAGCATGGTACTGGGCAGATCTAAAAATTTCAAGAGATTTTATCACAATAAAGAAGCGAGGCATCTCCTTGAGTGTTGAGTTCAAGAACATTTTTAACATTCGTAATTCACAAATAATCAACCCTGTTACTGGCAGGGCATATGAAAAAGGAGACCCAGTTCCTGATAGCTGGAGAGACCCCTCTTATCCAAGTCCTCTGGATAGAGGTGAACCGCCTACAGACCCCGCACGTTATACTCAGGGTCGTCAAATATTATATGGAATCCAACTCAAGTTTTAATGAATAGAATTCCCCAATACATTTTATTTTCCATCCTTTTCACCGGGGGGCTAGCTCAAGCTCAAATCTTGCCAAACCTTGGTGGTCAAAGAGCGGGAATATCTGCGCTTACCTTTTTGAAGAACGATGTTAGCCCACGATCAATAGCATTGGGCGGGGCAAACCTTACACTAAGTACGGATGGTATGGCCGCTTTTCATAATCCAGCATTAATGTCTCAAAATGAAATGGCACATATCACTATTTCTGATCTTGCAATTGGCGCGGGCATTCAGCAGGGTTGGATTTCAAGCATTGTTCCAATAAAACGTTCAACAAGCGCAATTGGCCTCAACTTTAATTACTTGTCATCTGGTGCTATGAAAGTTCGAACTGAGTTTAGACCTGAGGGTACGGGTGAAATCATTTATGCTAATCAGTTAGGAACAGGGTTGGCCTATTCAAAGAAACTTAGTGATCGCTTTAGCTTTGGTGTAAACCTGAAATACATTTATGAGCAATTGGCTCAATACAAAAATCACACAGTGGCTGCTGATTTAGGTTTTCTTTACTCAACTGATGTAAGGGATTTAAAGTTTGGTATTGTGGTCAAAAACTTTGGAGGGAACTCCTCTTTGAATGGTGACTATTTGGCGGTTGATTTTAACCGGTCAGCACCTACGTTGGATAAATATCCTGTCCCAACGGTTTTTCGATTAGGCGCTTCTATAAAACCCATCAGGAGCGAAACACAATCATTAATGATCGCTCTGCAACTTGAACATCCTAATGATAATAGCGAGAATATTCGTTTTGGGATAGAATATGAATTTCGAAAACTCATTTATCTCAGAACTGGATACAAAATCAATTTTGAAGGCGAGCGTTTCCCAACAATGGGAATTGGTTTCAGACCAAAACTAGGTCGCAATGTTCTCATGGTGAATTATGCAATGAACATTACCCAATATATGGGAACCATACATGGATTTGGGATAGATATTGGAATAAACACAGATAAACGCGAATGAATCTAAGAGTCATTATATCAATAGC
>CALKOP010000194.1 GCA_938091155.1 uncultured Flavobacteriales bacterium
TTTATGCAAACGATGAGGCGACAGGACTTTTGGGTTATCACTGGACTCCTTTAACTAACATGGGAACTGAAATTAACACCCAAGATGGTTGGGAATCTCAACCAAGCATTTCAGCAGACGGGAGAACCCTTTATTTCTCGAGCGCAAGAGAGGGAAGTAAAGGAATTGATATCTATTATTCTGTAAAAGATGATAACGGAAACTGGGGGAAAGCAGTAAGTATTGGACCACCTATTAACAGTAATTACAATGACAAAACACCCTTTATTCACAGTGATTCTCGTACACTTTATTTTGCGGCTGATGGCAGTGAGTATCAAGATGGACACTTAGGTTTTGGTGGATTTGATGTTTTTTATGTAAGACAGAACGATGATGCGACTTGGGGGGAACCACAAAACATTGGATACCCAATAAATACCGACGGTGATGAACAAGCTTTTGTTGTGAGCACCGATGGAAAATGGGTCTATTATTCTGCAAAACATCCTACTCTAAGTCAGAGTATAGATATATGGAGCTTTGAACTATATAAGGATGCTAGACCTGATAAAGTTGTATTTATGAAAGGTGTTTTGAATGATAAAAATGGCGATCCAGCTCGTAATGCAACAATAGAACTGAAATCAATGAAATCGAAGGCAGTGACTAGTGTGGATGTCGATGCGAGTGATGGACGATACGCTGCGGTCATTGCAGTTAGGGATGAAGAAGATGTCGTTATAAATGTCAAAGCTGAGGGAATGGCATTTCAGTCAAAACTGATTGAGACCGCAAGCAGTGATGCACTAAAGACTAGTAGGCTTGATGAAGATGACGGAGAAGTGAATACATTTCAAAGTATAGAAATGACTGTTGAAGAATTGAAAGAAGGCGGAGTGTATAGAATAGACGACATCTACTTTAAAACCAATTCGGCAGAGATTAGCGATAAGTCAAACGCTATTTTACAAGAGTTCGCGCTTTATTTACAGGATAATGGAACGATTAAAATAGCCATTCACGGACATACGGATAATGTAGGTAAGGCTGAGGCAAATTTGGCATTGAGCACGGAGCGGGCCTTTTCAGTTAAACAATATTTGGAAGAGCAGGGTGTTGATGGAAGTCGACTCAATTATCGTGGTTTTGGAGAAGATGTGCCGTTTACCACAAACGACACTCCTGATGGCAGAGCCCTTAACAGACGTACTGAATTTCTCATTACTAGTATGTAAGAAATTTATAAACGAATTTCAAAACTACGATTATCATTTTCCTCACCTTATATGTTTGTTTAGTAAATCAGTATTAAATAAATTATAATCAGTTAATTAACATTCTAAGGAATCAATGTGTAGGCCAGCCATTGTGGTATCCCAATGAAGGGCTAAGCGTTTGGAATTGCCTTTCGTTTGATTCAAGCTTATTGTGAATTGTTCTGAAGTAATCTCTATTTTATTCGATTGTACATTTGTTTTCAATACATTGAGCTTTTCCTTAAATATTGAAGGAGAAATCATCTACGGACTCCCGAAAAGTGATTTACCCCAAAAACCAGTGCGGCTATTGAATACAATAAACCGTTTACTATAGAGGTTTACAGTTGATCACTATGTCTATGGGCTTGGAGGTATATAACTTAGGTGTTTTTGTTCTCGCTTTTTTCAGTTAGTATTTTATCAATGTATTTTTCTAATCCTTTTTCGTTTTGTAAACCTTCTTTGGATTGATAAGCTTTAATTTTAGACAATAATTTGGCGTCTAACTCAAATATGGATAAAATCTCTAATAGTATGTCATTAGTGACTTGTTTGCCGTTAAAGGGTTTCCTGCTAATGACATCGGTCTTATATATTTTTTTTCAGTGGTTCTTCTCTTATTCTAATTAATTTAAACCCTTCCTCAAAAAGCATTTCAGATTTAATTTCATCAAGTTTTCGTTTGTCCTTATGCCAATATGCACCATCAAATTCGATACACAAATTGAGTTTTGGAATGAAAATGTCTAATGCCCTTAATCGATCACCTAAATGAGTTTTAAGTCCCTTTGGATCGATGTTTTTGAAGAGTTTTATTAACTCAAACGTGATGGTGAGTTCCTGTTTGGATTGTGGAGTTAAAGAACAAAATGGACATCCAGTAACATTTCTTTGCGAAGGCGACGTTTTCCATTCATGATCATCCCCTTTATCACATTTCCACCAAACCTTTCTTCCTGAACCCTCACCAATATCATCAGGGGTTAATTTCCCATTTTTTGTTGGATGCCACTCTTTAGCAATTTCCCGATGAGTAGTTGATAGACAATTTGACAATACAACTTTTTGGATTGAGCAGATTGGACAACCTCTGCCTACTAACGCTCTCTTGTTAGGCGATGTCTGCCATTCGTGGTCGACTCCTTTATCGCATTTCCACCACACTTTTTTACTCATCCCTCTAGTTACATCATAAGGGGTTAAATCTCTATTTTTTGTTGGATGCCATTGTTTGGCAACTTCAGGATGAGTTTCAGCAAGGGATTTTCCCTGTAATATTTTTACCACTTTACAAGGATAGATTAACTTGATAAAATCGAAAACTCCTCCACAGCAAAAAACCTCTGCACCACCCTAGACTGTATATTAAACTAATATAACCCCTTAGATCATACAGAGGGAAAACTGATCTGTAAACCCCTCGGGGTCAAACACAGCTTACCGATTAACTGAGGACACTAGAAAAGAGTAAATAGGTGATTGTTGCCTAAATGTTGCCTGACTTGAATAATAAAAAAGCGCAACTACCTGTTGAGAAAATAGTTACGCTTTCTTGTTGCGGAGAGTGAGAGATTCGAACTCTCGGTACCTTGCGGCACGCTAGTTTTCAAGACTAGTGCAATCGACCACTCTGCCAACTCTCCGCTGCAAATGTAAAAATGTTGAGTTATGACAAAACCAAAAAAGACAGTACTTTTATAAAGCTGAGATAATGAGTTGATTAAATTGAAATTTGTGGTTTCACCTCACTATTCTTGATGTAAATAGGGCGTGAAGTTTGTATGGAATCAGGTTCAAAACCTAGTTGTTGGTTAAGATTTTATATAGAATGTGGACTTAGGTAAGAATTGACTGTTCAAAAACTTACACGGCTAGTCTTCGAATCCAAATCAAATCCATATTTTTGCACCCCGATTACACAAAAGCATAATCATGGCAAAGAAAGGTAATAGAGTTCAAGTAATACTTGAGTGCACTGAGCACAAAGAGAGCGGCCAGCCAGGTACATCACGATATATCACAACTAAGAACAGGAAGAATACACCTGAGAGAATTGAGTTGAAGAAATACAACCCAATTCTTCGCAAGATGACTGTTCATAAAGAAATTAAGTAATAACCTCGAAAACGTTAAGTCATGGCTAAGAAAACCGTAGCAAGTCTCCAAAAACAAGGAGCAAAGGATTATACTAAGGTAATTAAGATGGTAAGGTCACAGAAAACAGGATCATACAGCTTCCGTGAAGAGATTTTGCCTAAGGATGCGGTTGATGCGTTCTTAAATGCGAAATAGACCATAAACAATAATGAAGATGAGCTTTCTGCATATGCAGAGAGCTTTCTTTGTTTTTACTCATTTCGAATTATGGCATTATTTGGACTATTTAAATCTAAGAAAGAGTCGCTAGACAAGGGTCTAGAAAAGACACGCGATAGCGTGTTCACCAAGATTTCCAGAGCGGTAGTAGGTAAGTCCAAAGTAGATGATGAAGTACTTGATAATTTAGAGGAAATTTTGGTTTCTTCAGATGTTGGAGTAGACACCACTTTAAAAGTGATTAAGCGTATTGAGGCTCGTGTTTCTAAGGATAAATATGTAAGTGCCAGTGAGCTTAATCAACTTTTACAAGAGGAAATTATCGCTCTTCTTGATGAAAATGTTGATGGTGAGGTAAAGAACTTCGAAGAGGATCTAAAAAAGAAACCATATGTAATGATGGTTGTTGGAGTGAATGGTGTTGGCAAAACTACAACTATCGGCAAGCTTTCAAATCAATTCGCTCGTGCAGGCAAAAAGGTTGTAATTGGAGCTGCTGATACGTTCAGAGCAGCAGCGATTGATCAATTAAATGTATGGGGTGAGCGTGCTGGAGTCCCTGTTATATCTCAAAACATGGGTTCAGACCCAGCGTCTGTCGCCTTTGATACCTTGCAATCTGCTGTCACCCAAAATGCGGATGTGGTTATTGTTGACACCGCAGGTAGGTTGCACAATAAGGCTGGATTAATGGGCGAACTTTCGAAAATAAAGCGTGTCATGCAAAAGGTGATTCCTGATGCACCTCATGAAGTGCTGCTAGTGCTTGACGCAAGTACAGGGCAGAATGCATTCGAGCAAGCAAAACAGTTTACAGCCGCAACTGAAGTCAATGCGCTTGCATTAACTAAGCTAGATGGAACAGCAAAAGGAGGAGTTGTAATTGGCATTAGTGATCAATTCAAAATCCCAGTTAAATACATTGGCGTTGGAGAGCAAATTGATGACCTTCAATTGTTTGACCGTAAGGCTTTTGTTAAGTCATTGTTTCAAGAAGGAAATAAATAAATATGCGCACAAAAGGCAAACGCTCTGAGAAAATCAATGTTGTGACTCTAGGGTGTTCTAAAAATATTTTCGATTCCGAGATTTTAATGGCTCAATTGAAAGCGAATAATTTCGATGTTGAGCATGAAAGTGATTCTGAGGATTTCGATACAGTAATCATAAATACATGTGGATTTATTGATAACGCAAAAGAAGAGTCTATAAACACAATACTTCAGTTTAGCGAAGCCAAAGAAAAAGGATGGGTTGAGAAAGTAATTGTGACCGGATGTCTCAGCGAACGTTATCGAGAAGAGTTGGAATCTGAAATACCAAATGTTGACTCATGGTTTGGCACAAAAGAGCTACCGCGTTTATTGAAAACTTTAAAAGCGGATTACAAACATGAATTGGTAGGGGAGCGTTTTTTAACAACCCCTGTTCATTACGCTTACTTGAAAATTAGTGAAGGATGTGATCGTCCTTGTGCATTTTGCGCAATTCCACTAATGCGAGGTAAACATATAAGCACTCCAATTGAAGAATTAGTAGTTCAGGCAAAATTTCTTGCAGCCCAGGGCACTAAAGAGCTAATTTTAATTGCGCAAGATTCAACATACTATGGACTAGATATCTATGGAGAAAGGAAACTTGCGGATCTTATGGAAGAGCTTTCCAGGGTTGAAGGAATAGAATGGATTAGACTTCACTATGCTTACCCAAGTGGTTTTCCAAAAGATGTTTTGGATGTTATGGCAAATAATACCAAAGTGTGTAATTACATAGACATCCCTCTACAACACATTAATGATGAAGTTCTTAAACGAATGCGCAGAGGGACTACAAGAGCTAAAACAGATGCTTTACTCAGTGAAATGCGCTTGAAGAATCCAGAAATGGCAATTCGTACGACATTGATTTCAGGCTTTCCAGAGGAGACTTTAGAACAACACAATGAAGTTGTAGATTGGGTTAAGGTCACGAAGTTTGATCGACTTGGAGTTTTCGCGTATAGTCATGAAGAAAACACTCATGCTCATATATTTGAGGATGATGTGCCTGAAGAGGAAAAACAACGAAGGGTTCAAGAAATTATGGATGCACAGGAGGAGATAAGCCTGGAGCATAATGAGTCTAAAATTGGGAATATAGAGCGAGTGCTTATAGATAGAAAAGAGTCAGGGTACTTCGTGGGTCGAACAATGTATGATTCTCCGGAAGTTGATAACGAGGTTCAAATTCCAGCAAAGGATCAATACCTTCGAATTGGAGATTTCGCCACTGTAAAGATTACAAATGCCTCAGCTTTCGATCTAGAAGCTGAAGTAGTTAATGAGTGACGTGCTTCAATTAAAAATTGATTCTTTCTTTAGATCGAAGAACATTACATTCATTTGTTAGTTTACTCTCAAGATTGAAAAAACTCGACTCTTTTACACCTAAGTTACCCTTGCTAGTTAAAGACTATTTTGATGGCAAGGAGGCCATTTCTAATCTTGTTAACTTACCTCCAACTTACAAGGCTCTTAGGGATAATCATGATACAGTAGTTGAGCGTAAAATAGATCGCGAAGTGCTTGTGCAAGTATTACTTTCTCAAGCTAAAAAGAGTGAATACAGCAATGAAGTCACCAATAATCAGATCAATAGCCTGTCGCATAGTAACACTAGTACTATAACAACAGGTCATCAACTTTCCATATATGGCGGTCCCATGTTTTTCTTTTATAAAATCTTATCCATTATATCAATAGCTGAAAAACTGAAAAAGGATGGTAAAAAAAGCATCCCTATTTATTGGATGGCTTCAGAAGATCATGATTTTGATGAGATAAATCACATTGTAGTAGAAGGGCAAAAGGCTCACTGGGAAACCGAACAAAATGGCCCCGTAGGCCGAATGAAACTGAACAATTTCAGTTCGTTTAAAAATCAAATTGTTGAGCAGCTAAAGGACGATTATCGTTATTCTAAAACATTAAAAGAATTAGACAGGATTTTCGATTCGCGCAAAACATTAACGGATGCTATACGCGATTTTGTCTATTGGATTTTTGCCGATAGTGGAGTAGTCGTGATCGATGCAGATGATAGAAATCTAAAGCGCTTATTCATACCTTATTTAGAAAAAGAGTTAGCCACTAATTTCTCTCAAAAGGCTATTAAAGATAATTCGCTACAATTGGGAACCCTCGGATACAAAACACAAGTTGCCGGTCGTGAAATCAACCTTTTTTGGATGCGCGATGGTTATCGCGATCGTTTAGTGAAAACAGTGGATGGTTTTGCAACAGCAGATAGGGAGTATCAATGGGATTATGAGACAATGCTTTCGTTGGTGAAGGCAAGCCCTGAGTGTTTCAGTCCAAACGTGATTCTACGTCCTTTATACCAAGAAGGGATATTGCCGAACATCGCATATGTCGGTGGCCCAGGAGAAACTAGTTATTGGTTGCAATTGAAAGGAGTTTTCGATTCCGCTAGTATTCCGATGCCATTAGTACTATTGAGGGATATGTTCTCACTAATGAATCCATTATCCATAAAAAAGAAAGATCAGCTTGGTATTAATTGGATCGATCTATATCAAAATAAAGACGATTTAGTTAAACGTCTTATTAGGATGAAAGGTTCACATGAAGAACTAGTTAGCAAACGACAAGTATTGCTAGAAGATTCATTTAAGCTAATGGCGAATGAACTGTCTGAATTTGACGATAGTTTAAGGCGCAAAACAGAGGCTGAACTGGTTAGGTTAAACAGAAAGCTTGAAACACTAAAAAAGAAAGTACTTCGATCAGAAAAGAATCAAAATGAAGTATTGCTAAAAAGGGTGGAGCATCTTTATTTACAGTGTTTCCCAGTAGGTAATCCACAAGAAAGGGTCCTTAATTGGCTTCACTTTTGGCCTTTACCAACATCAGTTTTGGAACTGTTACCACATTGTGATCCATTTA
>CALKOP010000195.1 GCA_938091155.1 uncultured Flavobacteriales bacterium
CTTTTTTGTGCTTAATATTTAGTTAACATTGGGTTTAACGGCTGGCCACTTTGGGTTTGTTCATTTTGTAGTCCACAGCCTTTACATAGTAGGCGATCCACGTAATTTGAGTCGTTTTCTCAGAGTGAATTTATTGTTAAGCTTAAGCTATGTAGGTTAAGCCTATGCTATAAGTTTGAACAAAAAATAAACTTTTGCGGTATGAAATTTCAACCGCTTTTCTGTGCAACGTTGTTCCTTTTAAGTGCACTAATAAGTCACGCTCAAATAGTTTCCTATCCCGAATGGGGCAAAGGCCTCACATTTACAAGTGCTGACAGCACTGGGTTCATTAAAATGAGCGCCCGAATTCAAAACCTAGCCGTTGTTGACAAACCGCTTAACCCAACAGGTCAGGATATCTCAATTTATGGGTTAACCCGCAGAGCACGATTAAAATTTAGTGGATATGCCTTTAATCCAAAACTGACTTATAAAATTGAATTAGGATTAAGTAATAGAGACACCAAATTCTCAGATGATGCCCAGCTTGTTGGAGGAAATGCACGCATGGTATTAGATGCAGTAGTTAAATATCGAGTACTGAAAAACACAACAATTTGGTTTGGTCAAACCAAACTACCCGGTAATAGGGAGCGTGTTGTCTCCTCACAAGCGCTGCAATTTGTTGATCGAAGTAACGTAAATAGTCGATTTAATATTGATAGAGATTTTGGTTTTCAACTCCACCATAAGTTCTCAATTGGCAATTCAGTTTTAATATTCAAGGAATCCATTTCCGTGGGTGAGGGCAGAAATGTAATTGTGGCAAATTCTGGTGGTTTTGATTATACGGTCAGAGCTGAATTTCTACCGATGGGTGCATTTGAATCAAAAGGAGATTACTTTTCGTCCGATTTAAAACGAGAAACAACTCCTAAACTATCTATCGGGGTTACTGGCGATTATAATGATGGTGCCATTCGTCAGGGTGGTCAGTTAGGCAAGCTCATGGTGGATGCAAACGGAGAGCTTGTTGAATCCGACCTAACCTCCTTAATGGCCGATATAATCTTTAAATATAGTGGATGGTCAATTCTTGCGGAAGGGGCTTACAGAGAAAGCAGTCTTGGGGACTATGTTGATGCAAATGGGCGCGCTTTCAGACAGGGCTTTGGTTATAATGTGCAAACCGGTTACTTGTTTAAATCAAACTATGAAGTAGCGGGACGATACACAAGAGTTTTAGGGTTAAAAGGCGTGGCAAGTGACATAAAGCATACTGAACAATTCACTTTAGGCCTTTCAAAATATATTAAAGGTCATAACCTAAAACTTCAGACTGACTTAACATACGAGCGAAGACTATATTCCACATTTGTCGAGGATAAATTAGTGTATCGATTCCAAACTGAACTATCATTTTAAACGTCAATCTCAACCAATATGGATTACTCATTATTTGATTTTCTAGTACTTCTTGGATCGCTCGGTTTCTTCATCTACGGGATGAAAATCATGAGTGAGGGTATTCAAAAGGCAGCGGGAACTAGGCTCAGACAAATTCTTGGAGCGATGACCAAAAATCGCTTTTTCGGAGTCCTGACAGGTTTCTTTATTACAAGTGTTGTTCAGTCATCTTCTGCAACTACGGTAATGACTGTGAGCTTTGTAAACGCTGGGCTTTTATCACTTGTTGAATCTGCAGGTGTCATGATGGGGGCTAATATTGGCACAACAATTACTGCTTGGATTGTATCCTATTTTGGATTCAAGTTTAAAATTGTTGCGGTAGCACTACCAATCATTGCCTTTGGCCTTCCAATGCTACTTTTAGGAAAGCAAAAAGTGAAATCGTGGGGTGAGTTTTTAATTGGATTCGCCTTACTCTTCATGGGACTTGACGCACTAAAGCATGCAGTTCCAGATCTTAAGGACAATCCAGAGGTGTTGGGCTTTTTAACATCGTTTGCTGACGGAGGAATACTCACTTCACTGCTGTTTGTAATGGTAGGTACCGTAATTACAATTGTAGTGCAATCATCGAGCGCGGCTATGGCGCTCACTCTGGTCATGTGTCACAATGGTTGGATTCCCTTCCCAGTGGCTGCCGCCATGGTTCTCGGTGAAAATATCGGAACCACAATAACAGCTGAACTAGCTTCCCTCGTGGGCAACGTTCACGCAAAACGATCGGCAAGAATCCACTCCATGTTTAACATTATTGGTGTCACATGGATGTTGCTATTGCTGCCTTTTGCACTTGATGGTATCACTTGGTTTTCGACAAGCGTTATGGGTAATTCCAGCCCATTTGAATCAAGCGAATCAATTCCATTTGCATTGTCTTACTTCCATACATTTTTCAATCTAACCAATGTTCTTCTTTTGATTTGGTTTGTCCCCTTCCTTGTAAAAATGGCCATTAAAACGGTGCCGTCAAAAGGGGAAGATGACGAAGACTCGCACCTTGAGTATATCGGTGCGGGACTCATGGGAACGGCTGAATTATCAATTCTAGAAGTAAAAAAGGAGCTCATCAAATTCTCCGAAATTGCTGAAAAGCATTTATTGATGGTGCACGAATTGATGCTTGAGAAGGACACAAAAAAGAAGCGAAAGCTCTACACGCGCATTAAAAAATATGAAGACATAACAGACCGCATTGAAGCTGAAATTACAAGCTACCTTACAAAGGTGTCTACCAACCAGATGTCTGACAAATCTTCTGGCATTGTTCGCGCCATCCTTAGTATGATCAATGATTTGGAAAGCATTGGAGATGTCTGCTACCAAATGTCCGTAAGTCTAGAACGAAAAGAGGAGAAGAAAATCTGGTTTACCGCTGAACAAAGAGAAGATCTTTTCGAGCTGTTCAAACTAGTAGAGCATTCTTTGACTAAAACAACTGAAAATCTAAATCAAGAATTCGATAAGGTTGAGTTAGATAAGGCCTATAACAGGGAGCGCGACATCAATGAGAAACGAGATAAAATCAAGAAGAAGCATTTCAAAAACATTGAAAAAGCTGAATATGGTTTTGAAAATGGAATGATTTACAACGATCTCTTTTCATCCTTGGAAAAGATTGGTGATCATACGATCAATGTGAATGAGGCGATTGCGGGTAAGATCTAGTTCGGAAAAATAAACTCCGGTGTTGTAATCACCTGACTTTCGTTTCCCGCCCGGTCCACTAATTGGGTTTCAAATCTGATGGTATCACTATTCTGACGAATACTGCCAAATGGCTGTTCAATAAATCCCTCCGATTTTTGATTATCCTTCACCTTACTTGATGTGGGTACTTGAGAAAACAAAAGATTTGAATCAACCGGGTCAACTGGAATAAACTTAACCCATTCACCATTCAGCTTTTCAAATAAGTAAGTTTTTAGGTTCTTTAGATCGCCTTCCCTTATTCCAATATCCCCTTGGCAATCTTCAAATTTTGTCCATAGCACTAATGTATCTGCAGCAAATGGGTTGTTCGGGTCAGCAGAAATGTATTCAAACTGATGAAAACTGAAGCTCGGCGCCACTTCATCGCAATTATCCGTTTGGCAACCCACCAAAACCAATAAGCCGAAAAGCGCTGCTACCTTTGTGTATTGAATAAACCTAAGTGTCATTTTGATTCCATCGAAGTTACAGATTGCAAAAGAATTAATTAATCTCTCATCAGACGAGGAGTTCGATCGCATGGCTAATTCGATAATGCAATACCAAAAAGACTCCATTCCTGTTTTAGAACAATATTGGTCTCTTATCAACAATCAATATGCGCCTATTCCCATAGAACTCTTCAAAATGTATCGTATCAGTTCAAAGGAGCAAACGGAGGTTGCATTTAAAAGCAGCGGCACAACTTCAAATAACAGATCAACGCATCATGTTGCGGATATTGACCTTTACAAATCGCTTAGTCTTTCACATTTTGAAAAGCATTTTGGAAAGGTATCCGACCAAGTAGTGCTGGCATTACTACCATCTTATCTTGAAAACGGTGACTCGTCATTGGTCTTCATGGTGAATCATTTCATTGAAACCTCAACGCTGGCAGCTTCATCTTTTGTAACGCTAGCCGAATGTGCTGATTCACTTAAAAAACTTCAAAAGACCAACACTCCAACGGTACTATTCGGAGTAAGTTTTGCTCTATTGGATCTGGCGGAAGCCCTGAAAATAGATTTCCCAGCGTTAACGATCATTGAGACTGGCGGAATGAAGGGCAAACGAAAAGAAATGACACGGGTTGAGCTTCATTCTCAAATTAATGGTTCGTTCTCTCAGTCTAAAATTGAGTCCGAATATGGAATGACCGAGCTGTTATCTCAAGCCTACACCACTGACGGAGTTTGGTTTCGTCCACCAAATTGGATGCGGATTTCTATAACGGACGTAAGCGACCCATTTAAAACCTTGCCAGTAGGATCTAGAGGCCTATTGGCCATTACCGATTTGGCAAATATTTATAGTTGCTCATTTATACAGACAAGAGATGTTGGCGTGTTAAATGAATTTGGCGGTTTCACTGTGGAAGGCAGGTTAGATAATAGCGACATTCGCGGTTGCAACTTATTACATCCATAATTTGGAATAATGATTGCCTTGTAGACAAAAAATACGATTATGAAAAAGCTTCCATTATTATTATTGACAATCACAATACTTGCGAGTTGTTCGAATAAATATGTGCTTAACTCACGAGTTATTAATGAGTACAAACTCACATATCAAGATTTGTCTACAATTCAGTATTACAATAGCCACGATATTGTACTTACCAGTTACGATCAAGTAACCAGCGACAAATCCACTTCAAAAGGCAACTTGAATGTAAGCTTTGGCAAAGAAGTAGACCAAGTTATCATCAAAGCTGGCACAAAAGGTAAAATCATAAAAGACCTAGGAGAAGGAAAATATGCGGTGTCTTTTGAGCCGGATGATTCAAAGCAACTTGTGTTTGCAAGAGGAGATAAATTTGATGTTTATCATTTGCAGGCACTAGAGTGGAAAAGCGGTCGAGGTAAAGTACAGTATGGCGAAAAAACCTTTTATACTCATTCAGGAGCTGACGAATGTATCCTTCGGTTTAAGCTAAAAAGGAAGTATAAAGAGAATCGTAAAATGCGCGTTGCGAAGGGTAATAAGGTCAAATAAATCCCTGTGGCTTTCAATCAATCTTGGCTTTCGCTTTCTTTGTAATCAATTATGAAAAAGCTATCGCTCGTTTTTCCTGCAATTTTTGTGCTTGTCGTAATTTGTAGCTGTGCTAAGGAAGGCTGCACCGATCCTGAGGCGCTTAATTATGATAAGATAGCCGAGCGTGATGACGAAAGTTGTCGCTATGGTGATAAGTATAACACCCAAAAAAAATCACTTATTAGAAACCATGCGACAATTGCCTTCGCACTGTATTCTGATGCTTTGTTTCAAGCAACAAATTTGCAAACAACTATAGCAACATTTGTTGCGGAACCCTCAGATGATGGTTTAAGCGAGTCCCGCCTAGCATGGAGAAACGCCTACTTTGCATACCTACAATGTGAGGCATTACGATTTTCCAAGGGGCCGATTGATGATGACCGTGAGCTTTCGAGGTTAATTGGCAGATGGCCCATCAACCATGAACTAATAGATTATACAAACGCCCAAACTGGTGGTCTAATATCAGATACCAGTGCCTTACCGAATGTAACAGCGGGAGCATTATCGGCCCTAAATGAAAACGTTGAGAATAATCAAACGACTGTGGGTTTTCACGCTATCGAATTCTTGTTGTGGGGACAAGATGACGAGGATGTTTCGCTATTAACTACTGGAAACCGAACCTATTTGGACTATGATGATGCCGACAATTCGATTCTAAATATTGAACGAAGGGCTGCGTACCTCTCGGTTTGCAGTGAGCTATTGGTAAGGCAAATAGGGTTATTAGCTAATGAATGGGATTCAGCAAGTTCAAAGAATTATCGCAATGAGTTTTTAGACCTAGATGTTAATCTCGCATTAAAGAATATTTTGAATGGTTTAGGTACATTGACAAAATCCGAATTAGCCAACAGGGCCTTGAGAAAACCTACGGCCAGCGGATCGCAGAAACTAGAGATTTCAAACTTTAGTGACAACACCAGTACTGATGTTATTGCGATGTCAAACAGCATTGAAATTTTTTATCGAGGTAAATACACGCCTCTTGCAGCTACAGAAATTGAAGGTAAATCTGTGGACGACTTAATTACCGAGGCTAATCCTAAATTAGCAGCATTAGTAGATAAAAAGATAATCGAATCCTTGGAACTCATAAACGCAATTCCCTCTCCCTTTGACTCGCAAGCGTCCCAAGAGGCTGAGTTTGGAGCTGGATCAATTGCCAAAGCGGTTGTCGCCTTAGACGAGCTGGAAGAATTATTGAAGGAAGTCGCTCGCGAATTTGAAATAGGTCTAGAAACCGATCTTCCATAGACTATTCTGCAATTGCTAGGAAATAGTTCTTCTTACCTCTTTGAAGAAGGATAAACTTACCCGCAATTAGGTTCTCAGAACTAGTCGTAAATGAGTCGCTCACTTTATTCTTATTGATAGATATACTGTTTTCCTTTAATGCTCTCCGAGCCTCTCCATTGGAGTTTAAGAATCCTGTCTTTTCAGCTAACAGGCTAACAATATCAATTCCAGCCTCTATTTCTGACTTGGATACATTTGCCTGAGGTACTCCCTCGAATACATCGAGGACTGTTGCCTCATCCAGCGACATTAGCACTTCACTTGTACTCTTACCAAAAAGAACTTCTGATGCATCAATGGCTTTCGAAAGATCATTTTCTGAATGAACTCTTTTTGTGAGCTCCTCCGCCAATGCTTTTTGAGCAGTTCGCATGTGTGGTGCCTGTGCATGTTCAGCTTCAATAGCCACTATTTCTTCTTGATTCATCAAAGAGAAGACACGTAAATAATTGCCTATGTCAGCATCAGCAGTGTTGAGCAAGAATTGGTAGAATTTATAAGGCGATGTACGATTAGGATCGAGCCAGATATTGCCACCTTCGGTTTTTCCAAACTTAGTACCATCCATCTTTTTAATCAAAGGAGTAGTCAATGCAGACACGTTACCTGACTCTAACCTTCTTATCAATTCTGTGCCCGTGGTAATGTTTCCCCATTGATCGCTTCCACCCATTTGAATTTGGCATCCATGATGCTTCCAAAGGTGATAGAAATCGTAACCCTGGATTAACTGATAACTAAACTCAGTAAATGACATCCCAGTATCCAGTCTGTTTTTGACCGAATCCTTTGCCATCATGTAGTTTACACTGGTGTGCTTACCAACATCGCGGATAAACTCGAGAAACCCAAATTCCTTAAACCAATCGTAATTGTTGACGATTTGTGCAGCATTTTTTCCTTCAAAATCTAAAAACTTTTCAAGCTGTTTTTTTTGGCTTTCAAGATTATGATTGAGGAGGTCTACGTCCAGAAGATTTCTTTCTGCGGATTTCCCACTCGGATCTCCTACCATTCCTGTGGCACCACCAACAAGAGCAATCGGAGTATTTCCCGTTCGTTGAAAATGGGTGAGCGTCATCACCTGAACCATATTGCCTATTCCTAAAGAATCTGCCGTTGGGTCAAAACCAATGTAGCCTGAAATAGGACCTTTAGTAAATAACTCTTCTGTACCCGGAGTCATGTCATACAACATGTTTCTCCACCTTAATTCTTCAACAAAATTCATCATGGCTTCAGCATTTTCGCGGCAAAAATAACCTTATCCAAACAAGGCTATAATCGAAAAACTACTCGTTGATAATCTCAAAAAGTTTATCCAAGTTTGGCGTAAGAATAATCTCAATCCTCCGGTTCTTTGCCTTCCCTTCTGCGGTGCTATTTGACTCAACTGGCACATACTCACCTCTACCCGCGGCTGTCAGCATAGATTGATTCATTTTACCATCGGTTGTCATAATTTTCACAACAGATGTAGCTCTAATCACACTAAGGTCCCAATTGTCTTTAATGGCTCCGCTACCATTAAAAGGATCCGTGTCCGTATGACCTTCCACCAAAATCGTAATATCTTGTTCGTCTTTGATAACTATAGCTAAATCAATGAGCGCCTTCTTACCCTCTGCGTTTACTACAGTGCTTCCGCTTGGAAACAACAACTTCGCCTCTAAACTCACGTATATCTTGCCGTTCTTTTGCTCAACAGTTAACCCCTTGTCTTTAAATCCTAGAAGAGCATTGGATATTCTATCCTTCAACGCACGAACCGCAGCATCCTTTTCTGCTATTATGTTTTCAAGTTCCAGGACCCTCGCTTCACGTATTTTCAACTCTTTTTCCAAATCGTCCAGGCGCTTTTCCTTGGCATTTAATTGTTTCTCCAATTCTCTAAGTCGATCTTCCTTTGCCAACAGTTCTTCTTGCGTATCGCGTAAAATCTTCACCAGTTTTCTGTTTTCTGCAGAACCTTGCGTATTCGCTTCATTCAGTCGATCCAATAAATCTTGATTTCGCTTATCTAGTTCTGATTGCTTCTGACGGGTCATTCGTACCTCACGTCCAAGGTCAATCGTATCACTTTTGAGTTGTGCGTATTTTTTAGACAAGCTCTCTAGGTCCGCTTTCAACTCATCGTTGTCTGCAGTGAGAGTGCGGTTTGCGCTAGATAAATCCTGTCGTTCGTTTTCGCACTTTTCCTGTGATGCTTTTAAATCGTTGTATTGCTTTGAAGGAACACAAGAGGCCAAAGCAAATAGCGTTGCTCCTACTATCAAAAATCTTTTCATACCCGCTCTTTGTTTAAGATATGGCAAAGCTACCTGCTCAATGCATGAACCAATTGCTAGCATTCAGGACTTACTAACAGCAATCTATTGGAATTGCCGCTTTTTAGAATTTACAGCTCCGAGGTCCTTGTTTATTCTCTAACGAAATACAAACCTCAAATACTCGTTTCATGACCTCATCATTCTGGGTTGCTTAATTTCATTTAGAATATCACTGCGGCAAGCGTGCCGATGGCTGTAACATTGCAAGTATTGATCTCATTCCGTACATATAGAATATTAGTCCTGTTAGTGTCATGGTCGATTACCTTGAGCGTTTACGGCCAAGAAATAGATGCGCCCAGTGCTAGGTCTATCACGATTGTCTCGGATACAACCCTTCTAGATTCGAACAGCATTGTTCCAGAGACATTTTCTTTAACCGGATTAAACCCTGATCAATATGAGATAGATTTCGCAAAAGCACTTCTCATCATCACGGACAAATCCATTGAATTGCCCCTATCAGCAGGGGTTGAATACCAACCTTTCCCATTCAATTTCACAAAACCTTACAGGCATAAGAGCCGTGATTTAATAACAGAAAGTGATCGGGTTTACAATCCTTTTAGATCGGATGGAATTGATTTAGAAAAGGGCCGTCTTGACCTTGGAGATTTAGAAAAACGCGGTAGTGTTTCGAGAGGCATCACCGTTGGAAACAACCAAAGTTTGTCTGTAAACTCTGCGTTAAACCTTCAACTTAGTGGTAGGCTAAATGAGAGATTTAGCTTATTAGCGGCAATAGCCGATGACAATGTTCCCATTCAACCAGAAGGAAACACCCAACAACTTCAAGACTTTGACCAAGTTTATCTCCAAATCTTCGATCCTAAAAACAAAATAACCGCTGGCGATTTTCAGGTAAATCACGATGAGGGCTACTTCATGCAGTTCAACAAGCGCTTGCAGGGTGGTAGATACGAAGGCCTGTTTTTTCCGGTAAAAAATGATAGTTCAAAAAGCATTACCACCGATGTTAGTGGTGCGGTATCTCGCGGAAAATTCGCAAGAAAAACCATTCAAGGAATTGAAGGGAATCAGGGGCCGTATAGACTCACTGGTGCCGGAGGGGAGCGCTTTATTATTATTCTTTCAGGTACTGAACGAATCTACTTGGACGGCAGACTGCTGATCCGAGGTCAAGAAAATGATTATGTAATTAATTACAATGCTTCCGAGCTAACGTTTACCGCGAAGGTTCCGATAACCAAAGACAGAAGACTTGTTGCTGAATACCAATATTCTGATCGCAACTATGCCAGATCCTTAATTCAATCTTCGACAAATTATAATTCAGATAAACTACTGCTAAATGTTAGTCTATACTCCGAGCAAGATTCCCGAAACCAGCCATTGCAGCAGGACCTTACCGAGGCTCAAAAGAATGTACTTAGAACCATAGGTGATAGCCTAGATCAGGCAGTAGCAAGCAGTGTTGACACCGCTACCTTATCTGAAAATCAATTACTTTACAGAAACACAGATACCACCTACTTTGACCCTATTCTGAACGATAGCATCCTACAAGAAGATGTTTTAGTGTACTCCAACAATCCCAAGCTTGCTGACAGACAGGCTGCTTTTTCTGAAGTCGGTTTTGGCAATGGAAACTATGTAAAAGGGCCGCAACTCGCCTTTGGATCTATATATGAATGGACGTCACCAATTAGCGGGGTGCCGCAAGGAAACTATGAGCCCGTCATTTTACTGGTTACACCTAAACAGCGACAAATGGTCTCGGCTACTGCCGTGTATAAATTCAATGATAACATCAAGGCTCGTGTAGAATGGGCGGGCTCACAATATGATGTGAACACCTTTAGTACCGCTGATAAAAGTGATGACCTCGGAATGGCAACAAAGGTTAGTGTGGATGGAAAGCAACCGATCAATGAAGATTGGAACGTTTTGGCGGGTGTAGATTTGGAATTTGTTCAAGATAATTTTCAAGACATTGAGCGATTCCGTGCGGTTGAATTTGATCGTGATTGGAATATCCGTTCTGTTAACCTGAATACGAATCAAAATATTCTGAGCGCTAAAGTTGGGGTTTCAAGAAACGATAAACTTGAAGCGATTTATAGGATTAAATCTTTTACAGCAGGCAAGGCATTCAACGGAATTCAAAATGGAATTGACTTAAAAACAAACCTAAAGCGTCTAAAAGGAGAGTTCAGCAATAGTCTTACGAACCAAGACGGTGACCTCATTCGCGCTGATTTTTACCAGCACAACAGCAACGTCGTGCTACCTATTTGGAAAATCCAACTTGGGTACAAAGATGACTTTGAACAAAACCGCAGATACGACCCCAAAGCTGATACGTTAAACAACTTAAGCTACCAATTTTGGGAATGGGAGGCCTCTGTTGCCAATGGCGATTCAGCAGAAAATCGACAGAAGCTAAGTTATGCTGAGCGCACAGATTGGCTCAAAGATTCATCCACTCTTGGCAAGTCAACATTCGCTCGTATCTATGGCTATCAGATGGAATTAAATAAAATGCAAAACTCCCGATTTGCCGCACGTGTTAACTACCGAACGCTTGACATTTTAAACCAAGAATTGACGACTCAGAAAAAGGAAAACACACTTATTTCAAGGCTTGAATACACTTTTCGAATATTCAAAGGCGCCATTAGCTCTTCCACTTTTTATGAGATTGGCTCAGGTCTAGAAAACAAACGAGAATTTATTTATATCGAAACTGTTCCCGGCCAAGGAACGCATATACACGTTGACTATAATGATAATGGCCAAAAAGAACTGGATGAATTTGAACAAGCTATTCAGGCTGATCAGATTACAGCGGCCAACTTTCTGAGGGTTTTTGTACCAACAGATGATTACGTGAGGGCTTTTACAAATCAGTTTGGACAAACAGTTTTCTTAAGACCAGCTGCTATTTGGAGGTCAAAGGGCAGTGTACGAAAGGCTATAAGCTTATTCTCTGACCAGTTTTCATACAATGCAGACCGAAAAAATCTCGAGATATCACTGGTAGATCAATTCAACCCGTTTTTATTTGACATTGCAGACACTCTGCTACAATCAGTCAATTCAAACTTGAGAAATATCTTCTATTTCAACCAAAGTAATCCTGTATTTGGAGCGGACTTAAATTACCAACGATTGAATAGCAGGAACTTTTTAACGGCTGGATTTGAATCCCGCACTTTGGAAAAAACTAGCCTAGGATTTCGTTGGAATTTTGCCAAATACCTTGGTTTAGAATCGCGTGGTGAGCAAGGATCAAAAATCGCGCGATCCAATGCTGTGGTGCTTTCGAGCAGAAACTATAATATTTTCTATCAGCAGATAGAGCCTAAGCTTAACATCCAACCGGGCACCCTCTGGAGAATTAGCGTTCTCTTCAATTATAAGGAACAGAGTAATCGGGCACAGGAAAATGCAGCAGGCATTGGTGGAGAGAAATCTATTGTTCGAAAATCAGGATTAGAATTCACGTTAAGCACTCCGGAAAAAGGGAGCCTCTTTATCAACGGAAACCTAATTCAAATTAACTATTCAGGCCTACCTGAGAGTCCTGTAGGTTTCGAAATGCTAGACGGTCTACAACCAGGGTTGAACGCAACCTGGGGCGTATCTTACCAGCGCACTTTATCGAATAACCTTCAATTGAGCATTAACTACAATGGCCGTCAATCACCAAGATTGAACATGATTCACACAGGTGGGGTGCAGGCTCGCGCGTTTTTCTAGACTACTTAAGTTCAAATTGAGTTGTTCCCATGAAGTAGTCTTCAGCATAAACTTCAACGATGTATTTTCCCTCAGTTAACTCACTTGCTACGTCCCAATAAAGACACATGTCTAGCTCTTCGTTGTCATACAAGACCTCTTCTTTTCGAGAATAAAGCCCCTCTTTGCCATCGTAAGTAAACATATAGCTCTCCGATTGATCCAGCGCGAGCACCTCGCCACTTGGAGAGATAATTCTCATGTAAAGCCACTTCTTACCGGGCTTACTGACTTCATTTTTATCAATGGTGAAACATGTCTTCACCTTATCCACTCGCTTAGCTCTGTTTGTTTCCCGACTTACCGTTCCACTTTTCATTCGTTGAGCGCTAGAAGCTAAATCCAATACCCGCAACTTCGACCCAAGCTTCACCTTTTCATTCAATTTCTCGTTGGTCTTATTCAATTCCTGATTCTCTTCCTTTTGATTGTCAAGCTGCGATTCAACTTGTTTTTTAGCCCCCACTAGATTCTGATTCACTGTATTCAGCGAATCAATAGTCACTATATAACCTTTCATGATTTCGCGAAGGCTACCAGTCTCTTTTTTGAGTTTAAGTATAACCTTAGCATCATTTTTATGCTTTTCCGCCTCAGCTAGCATTTCTTCGATTTTCGCGCGTTGTTCAGCGATTTCAGCTTTATATTCTTCATTATCCGTTTGCACTGAGTCATACTGAGCCAGCATATTTTCTAACTCCTTCGTCAAATTATCCTTCTCGACTGTTAAATCCGTGTTTTGAGTCACTATCTCTTCATTCTCCTGGTGCTTTGTGATGAGCAAATAGGCCGTAACCCCATTTGAAATAAATAGCAAAATCACTAGGATAAGCATCAACTTGCTGTTTCCTGAAGACTTGTTTTGATCTGACATAGCGTGGTTCAATTTTGGACAAAGCTAGATTGAATTTTAGTTCTAATCGCTCGATAATCAAGCGCTCTACTAACATCTCATCGTTATTAGCCAAGATTCCAATATTTGACCTTTCACCTCTTACTTTTAGCCGATGGATTTTGGCGAGGCAGAAGATTGGTTTAGACAAATGGGATGGTCCGTTTTTCCTTTTCAACGAGAAACTTGGGAAAGTCATGCCAGTGGTCTTAATGGTTTAGTAAACGCACCAACAGGTAGTGGAAAGACCTATTCCTTGATGATTCCAATTCTAATGGACATCCTTAAAAGCACAAATTCATCAAAAAAAGGTATGGATCTACAAGCCATTTGGGTAACTCCAATTCGTGCTTTAGCTAAGGAAATATTACAATCCGGTCAGCGAGCTGCAGAAACAATGAACATTGATGCTCGAATCGAAATAAGAACAGGTGACACCAGCGCGAAAGACAAAGCACGCATCAAAAAAGCCCCTCCACATGTATTGATTACCACCCCAGAATCATTGCATGTAATGCTTACTCAAAAGCACTATTCTAAATACTTCGAAAATCTTAAAACAGTTGTAGTTGATGAATGGCACGACCTTGTTGGCAGTAAACGCGGAGTGCAAATGGAACTGGCTTTATCCAAATACAAAGTGCTTTCGCCTAATTTGAAGATTTGGGGCATTTCAGCCACTATCGGAAACATGGAAGAGTCCATGGAGGTATTGCTCGGCAATTGGTATAATAACCGTCCCTTCAAAATGATTAGGAGTCAAATCAAAAAAAAGTATCTGGTAGAATCGGTTTTTCCGGATGATGTGGAAGAGCTGCCATGGGCAGGTCACCTTGGTATCAATCTAATAGAAAAGGTAATTCCCATTTTACTGAAAAGCGAAAGCACATTGATATTCCTTAACACAAGAGGGCAGGCGGAAATTTGGTACCAACGATTGTTAGAACAATCTCCAGCGTTTGCTGGAGTAATTGCCCTACATCACGGATCGATGAGTAGAGAAACTCGACATTGGGTTGAAGACGCCCTGCACGCTGGTAAATTGAAGACTGTAATTTGCACTTCCAGCCTTGATCTTGGGGTCGATTTCAGACCCGTGGAAACCATTGTACAAGTTGGTAGCCCAAAAGGAGTTTCACGCTTTATGCAACGAGCAGGTCGCAGTGGTCATCAACCGGGCGCGACAAGCAAAATTTACTTCTTGCCCACTCATTCGTTAGAACTAATAGAAGCGGCCGCGCTGAGGGAAGCTACAGAATTGGAACTAGTGGAAAGTCGAACACCATATGTGCGATCATTTGACGTACTTCTTCAATACATGGTATCTCTTGCAGTGTCAGACGGTTTCATTGAAGCAGAGTTATATCAAGAAATAATCACTGCCTTTTGTTATCAATCGGTTACTCGTGAAGAATGGGAATGGTGTCTTGATTTTATAGTAACGGGAGGCAATTCGCTGGGAGGGTATGATGAGTTTCATAAAGTCATTATTGAAGATGGTATATATAAAGTCATCAGCAAAAAAGTGACCATGCGCCATCGACTTAGCATTGGAACCATCGTAAGTGATTCAATGATGAAAATCAAATTTGTAACCGGAGGATTCATTGGCACGGTCGCTGAATCGTTCATCTCTCGGATGAGTCCAGGTGATACATTTTGGTTCGCGGGTCGAAGCCTTGAGCTGGTTCGAGTAAAAGGGACAACAGCTCAAGTTCGGAAGTCTAATAAAAAACGTGGCCCAATACCTAGCTATAATGGTGGGCGTATGCCACTCAGTTGTCAAATCTCTAAAATGCTCCGCAAGAAGCTTAATGAAGCGGAATCTGGTATTTCAAACGATCCCGAGATACATTTCACGAAACCACTTATCGATAAACAAAAAGAACACTCCATTCTACCCAAAGACGATCAGTTTCTAATCGAGCAATTTGAATCAAAAGACGGTTACCACGCTACGTTTTTTCCCTTTGAGGGTCGGTTTGTGCACGAAGGAATGGGAGCGCTTATCGCATATCGTATTTCATTACTTCAACCGATCACTTTCAGTATTGCGATGAACGATTACGGCTTCGAATTGCTCAGTGATCAGCCCATACCTATTCAAGATGCGATCGACACACACATATTCTCGACTGACCATCTACTGGACGATATTTATGCGAGCATTAATTCCATTGAAATGGGCCGAAGAAAGTTCAGAGATATTGCGCAAATCTCTGGGTTGGTTTTTAACGGTTATCCAGGTAAAACCAAAAAGCAAAGCCATCTGCAGGCAAATTCTCAACTATTTTTTGAAGTATTCAACGATTATGACCCGAGCAACCTTTTGCTGAGGCAGGCCTTTGATGAAGTGACTGATTTTCAGTTAGAGGAACAACGTCTCCGTGAGGCCCTTTCGCGCATCAATCAACAACAGATTATTGTAACTCAGCCTCAGAAATATACCCCACTGTCTTTCCCAATAATTGTGGACAGAGCCCGCGAAACGGTTACTTCCGAAAAACTGAGCGATCGAATCAGGAAAATGAGTGTGATGTAATGGGGCTAATAATTGAAATGACGGATAAGGAAATTCGGCTCGAAAACCGCTATCTAATGCTAGATAAAACCCTCATTCTATCTGATCTTCATTTAGGGAAGACTTTACACTTTAGAAAAGCCGGACTAGCTATTCCTGCTGCAGCAAGAGATGCAGATCAGAGTGAGCTTATTCGCATTTTGTTAATGGAGAAACCTGAAACCGTTCTTGTGCTAGGCGATTTATTTCACAGTGCTTCTAATCGAGAATGTGAAGAGCTCGCCATGATTACTAGCCAGTTTCCCTCCATACATTTTGAGTTAATAATGGGAAATCACGACATTCTTTCTCCCGAGGTTTATCGTTCCATGGATTTTGAGACCAGCAGCAATCGTTCCATGGGAAACATCTTGTTAACCCACGAGCCCATTCTTGATTTAGATCCTAAAATCATTAACATTCATGGTCATATTCACCCCGGTATAAGACTGGTTGGCTTAGGAAGACAATCGATGTTAGTGCCTTGCTTTTTTTGGACTAAACAGTCCTTCTGCCTCCCTGCATTTGGCGCTCTAACCGGGCTGATGCGCCAAAAACCAAAAAAAGCAGATAAGGTATATGGTCTATTAGAAGGAGAAGTATCGCAGGTTTTCTAGCCTTCTTTGCTTTCTTTGTTCTCAGAATTAAAACGATATGTCAGACAACAGTAAAATCAACGCTGCTTCCGCGCCAAAACCAGTAGGCTCTTATCCACATGCACGCAAGGTGGGTAATTTCTTATTCTTATCTGGCGTTGGACCAAGAACGGCAGGGTCTGATGCCAATGACAGTGGTGTTCCTGGCTTGAAACTAGACCACAACGGAAACTTCTTGGAGTTTGATTTTGAAGCACAATGCAGGTCGGTTTTTGATAACGTACGGGCAGTGCTCGAAGCATCCGGCAGCACATGGGAAAACCTTGTTGACGTTACCGTTTTCTTGGTAAACATAAAGCGCGACTTTAATACTTACAACCGAGTGTATGCTGAATATTTCAAAGACGCCCAACCATGCAGAACAACGGTAGAAATCAACTCACTACCAACGCCAATAGCCATTGAGTTGAAGTGTATTGCTACTGTGGATTAGCCTTATTGGCCTGCGACTCTTTTAATTGTAATGTCAGAAGATGTTTCAATCTGTACTAAATAAACTCCTGATGATAGGCCTGAGAGGCTCAAGGACGTGGACTTAGACTCGTTTACATCCATATTCATTACTGTTTGACCAGCAATGTTTATTACTGAAACACGATTTATTATGTCTTCTGTTTAAATGAATAATTGGTTTTGAGCCGGATTTGGATAAACCAAAACGTTGGCCCCACCAAGCTCTTCCATTCCTACTGGAGCTCCACCCATCTTGGCAAGCACATGATAATGTGGCGCGCCTGCTGGATCTAGAGTGTCCATTCCAACATACCCGTCGCCTGATGCAGTATTATTGATAGTATCTCTATATTAAATAAAGAATTGGATTTGATCCTTACCCTTCATAGCTAAATGCGCGCCCTCTTTCCCACCTGGCTTAACGTAAACTATATTATCTAAAACGTTTCCCGTGCTAAAGTCTTCTTTGGCAAAAAACAACGATTCCGAAATAGGGTTGACGCCAAAAATGCTATCAGAACCTAACCTTGCTCCATCCGCGCCTGCTATCCCACTTACGTAAGCAATTTTTGTGTCCGAGTCAAAGTCCCATATTGTGCCATATTTAGTCATCCGTTCAATAGGGCAGCTGCCCTATATAGTGGGAGTCATGATGGAAATTTATCGCTTCCAACACCGGCACAATAGGACGCGCAGCAAAGCGAACAGCTGAAGAAAAGCCAAACAAATTCACTGGATAATTAGCAATATGGGATTACCAGATTTAGTAAATAATTAATCCCTCCATCCTCTTACCTTTGCCGCCTCGAAAAAATGAGGCATAGCGCTGATATGAGCACATTTACAGAATACGATGGATTGAACTTGCCCAACATTGCGGAGCAAGTATTAGAGAAGTGGAAGGCCAACAAGACCTTTGAACAGAGCATGAGCAGCCGAGAAGGCAAGCCAAGCTATGTTTTTTATGAAGGCCCACCTTCGGCCAACGGAATGCCAGGCATACACCACGTGATGGCACGTACCATAAAAGATCTTTTTTGCCGCTATAAAACTCAGCAAGGTTTCCAGGTGATGCGAAAAGCTGGCTGGGACACACACGGACTGCCAGTAGAACTAGGGGTTGAGAAAGAGCTAGGCATTACCAAGGAGGACATTGGAACTAAAATTTCTATTGCTGATTACAACAAGGCTTGTCGCGAAGCGGTCATGCGCTACACTGCTGAGTGGCGAGACGTAACCGAAAAGATGGGCTACTGGGTGGACATGGACGAGCCCTATGTTACCTATGAAAAGAACTATATCGAGTCTGTTTGGTGGTTACTTGGCCAGATGTATGAAAAGAATTTGCTTTACAAAGGCTATACGATACAACCCTATTCTCCAGCCGCTGGCACGGGTTTAAGTTCACATGAACTGAATCTGCCTGGAACGTACAAGGATGTGAAGGATACGAGTTGTACTGCGCTTTTTAAGGTTATGGCAGACGATAAGCTTAAGAACCTAAACGGTGAGTTGTTTGCCTTAGCCGAAACTGGATCGTTGCACTTTGTTGCTTGGACTACTACACCATGGACCTTGTCATCTAATACGGCTCTAACCATAGGCGCTAAGATCGATTATGTGGTGGTGGACACGTTCAACCCATATACAGCAGACAAGCAACAAATAGTATTAGCCGAGGCGCTATTATCCAAGTACTTTAAATCTGACGGATTAGAAGCGGATATGGCTTTTAGCGCTTCTGACAAAATCCTTCCATACCGAGTTCTTCAAAAACTAAAAGGATCCGATCTAGTTGGCCTTCAATACGAGCAATTGTTACCATACGCAGCTCCAATGTATGATGCGGACATGGCATTTCAAGTCATTGCCGGTGATTTTGTAACCACTGAAGACGGTACAGGAATCGTACACACAGCTCCTACGTTTGGAGCGGATGACATGCAAGTAGCAAAGGCCGCTGGCGTGCCGCCGCTGATGGTTGAAAACGAAAGTGGTGATCCAGTGCCATTGGTAGATCTGCGTGGTCGGTTTGTAGCAGAAGTAAATGACCCTGTGTGGGGATTTGCAGGCGAGCCCGTGAAAGCGGAATACCTATCGGATGAGGAAAAGAATGCCGAATTCGAAAAGCAGAAAATCAGTCTGAAAGAGTATATCCCAAACCTGAGCAATTACCTCAGCGTAGATGAGCGAATTTCATTGAAGCTGAAACTAGAAGGCAAGGCTTTTAAAGTCGAAAAATACCAGCACAACTATCCGCACTGTTGGCGCACCGACAAGCCGATTCTCTATTATCCTTTAGACTCTTGGTTCATCAAATCTACTGCTGCTAAAAGCAAAATGATTGAGCTGAACAAGACCATCAATTGGAAACCAGAAAGCACAGGAACCGGTCGGTTTGGAAACTGGCTCGAATACCTAAATGATTGGAACTTAAGCCGATCAAGATATTGGGGGACTCCGCTACCCATTTGGAGAACGGGTCCTTACGGTCCATTAATGGAAGAATGTGTTGGCGCTGTAGATGAGTTCACAGAAAAAAACGCCTACTACATCAGCGAGGAGTGTTTGGATGAGAATGGAAATCGATTTGATGGTCAATCTTTAAGAAAGCACTTAGGTGAAATGCGACTGCAAGGCGAAAATGTGAACAACGTTTGGAACGACCTGATTCGCAGCAAGAAGATTGTCTTTTTCGCGACTCTTCCAAAGGAACAGGTGGACCTGCATCGACCTTTTGTTGACTACATCATCTTTTTCCGCAGTGGAATGGTAATGGCGCGTGAGCTCGATTTAATTGATGTTTGGTTTGACAGTGGCGCAATGCCCTATGCCCAATGGCACTATCCATTCGAGAACAAAGAAATGGTTGATGGAGGCAAGTCCTTTCCAGCAGATTTTATTGCAGAAGGTGTGGATCAAACTCGAGGATGGTTCTACACATTACATGCTATTTCGACCATCATTAAAGGGTCTGTGGCATATAAAAATGTGGTCAGTAATGGACTTGTTCTGGACAAAAACGGACAGAAAATGTCCAAGCGATTGGGCAATGCTGCCGATCCGTTCGAGACCATGAAAACATACGGAGCTGACGCTACGCGTTGGTATATGATTACAAATGCGCCACCTTGGGATAACTTAAAATTTGATACGGACGGCATCAATGAAGTACAACGTAAATATTTCCGCGCATTGCATAATAGCTACTCCTTTTTCGCACTTTACGCCAATGTGGATAAGTTCACACACGCAGATAACTTAATTCCATTGTCAGATAGACCCGAGATTGATCAATGGATCATTTCAAGATTAAACTCCATAATAAAGGAGGTGGAAGAAGCTTTTGAAGCATATGAACCTACGCGAGCAGGACGATCCATTCAAGACTTTGTAGTAGATGAGTTGAGCAACTGGTATGTGCGCTTGTGCAGAAGACGTTTCTGGAAAGGTGATTATTCAGAAGATAAGATTGCTGCCTACCAGACATTATATCAATGCTTGGTCACAATTGCCAAGCTGAGTGCGCCAATTGCTCCGTTTTACTCGGAACAATTGTTCTCAGATCTGAATGGAATATCTGGATTAGAAAGGGAAGATTCAGTGCATATTGCTGGCTGGCCAAACGTGGATGAAAGCGCCATAGACATGGCTCTTGAACAACGAATGGCTTTAGCACAAACGGCTTCGTCACTGGCACTTTCTTTACGAAAGAAAGAGAATATCCGAGTTCGTCAACCTTTGCAGAAAATGATGGTTCCGGTAATTAACGCGGAGTTTGAACGACATCTAAAGCAGGTCGAATCGCTCATTCTAGGCGAGGTAAATGTGAAAGAGTTGGAATATGTAAATGATTCCAATGTCTTCGTAAAAAGTATTAAACCAAACTTTAAGGCCCTTGGGCCAAAAGTGGGCAAGAATATGAAGGCACTTTCTGCTTTGGTCAGTCAGTTTGGGCAGGGGGAAATTCAGCAAATTGAGCGTGAGAGCAAGATTACTCTAGACTTAGATGGGGCTTCTTTTGACCTAATGGCCGAAGATGTTGAAATCAGCACAAAAGACATCCCTGGTTGGACTGTTGCTAGTGAAGGCAATGTTACTGTTGCCATGGATATTACTATCAGCCCTGAACTTAGATCAGAGGGTATTGCCAGAGAACTTGTGAACCGCATTCAGAACCTGAGAAAAGACAGCGGTATGGAAGTAACGGATCGAATCAATCTTTACGTTGAAAATCAACCTGAGATAGAGGGTTCAGTCAATATCAATAAAAATTATATTTGTGCGGAAACGCTGACAAACGAATTGTTCGTGAAGTCAGAATTGACGGAAGATTCAGCGATTGAGGTAGAGATTGAAGAAGGCGTCAAAACAAAGATTTTTATTGAAAAAATTTAGAATTAGGAAAAATGGCGGATAAGGAGAAAACACGGTATTCAGACGCTGAGCTAGAAGAGTTCAAGGCCATCATCAACTCAAAGTTGACAGAGGCAAAGACCGATTTAGATCTATTGAACGACACCATGTCGTTGAAGGACGATAACGGTACGGATGATACATCTCCTAGCTTCAAACTGATCGAAGACGGCTCAGATGTTTTGTCTCGCGAAGAGACTTCACAGCTCGCTGTTCGTCAGGAAAAATTCGTTAAGAGTTTGAATGAGGCTTTGATTCGGATTGAAAATCACAACTACGGTATTTGCCGAGTTACTAATAAACTCATTTCAAAAGAAAGATTGCGAATCGTACCACACGCCACATTGAGCATTGAGGCGAAGAGGCTACAGTCTTAAAACCAGCACATGATAAAAATTGAAGGCGAACAGGCCGCAGGCAATCGCCACTGGTTAGCGCTAGCCGTTATTCTCAGTGTAATTCTATTTGACCAGATTTTCAAAATTTGGATCAAAACGAATATGTATCTCGGTCAAGAATTTTCTGTTTTTGGCAATTGGTTCATCATCCATTTTGTGGAGAATAATGGAATGGCATTCGGCCTAGAGTTCGGAGGTGACATGGGTAAAATTGTGCTTAGTGTATTCCGAATCATAGCCGTTAGTGCCATTGGATATTACCTGTTCTCATATGCCAAAAAAGGGGCGAAAGTTGGGCTCATCATAGCCGGTTCTTTGATTTTTTCCGGAGCCTTAGGAAACATTCTTGATTCTGCTTTTTACGGGCTCATTTTCAATGACAGTTACCATCAAATTTCGGAGTTCATGCCTGCCGATGGGGGTTACGCACCCTTCTTATTTGGCAAAGTGGTAGACATGCTATACTTCCCTATGTTTAGTGGAACTTTTCCGGACTGGTTACCCATTTGGGGTGGTGACAATTACTTATTCTTCAGGCCTGTATTCAACATTGCCGATACGGCTATTTCTGTGGGTATCGGTATGATTATCGTTTTCCAAAAGCGGTTTTTTGAGGAAGAAACAAAAAGTGAAGAAGTGGGTGCTGAGGAAGGTCAGAATGACCAAGAGACAGAAAGCTCGAGTGGAATATAGCTCGTTGTGAATCGGCTTTCCTGCTTTTGAATTGTCTCAGAAAACGCATTGCCCTCTTCATCTATTAATCCTACCCATCCGTGATTCTCAGTTTTGAGTTTCACAAAACCATTGCGAAAGCGCGCAGAAGCTCTACAACCAATTTGTTTAGTAAGCATCCCTGTTATTGACGGAGTACACTCCATGAACAACCCATCATATGACTGAAAGCTAACCTCTCCACTTGCCACAATCCCGCCAGAACTAGAAGTTTGTGTAGCACACGAAAGCCAACCTACTGACGAATT
The DNA here is from genome assembly GCA_938091155.1 of uncultured Flavobacteriales bacterium. Taxonomy (GTDB): domain Bacteria; phylum Bacteroidota; class Bacteroidia; order Flavobacteriales_G; family Salibacteraceae; genus SHAN690. The sequence continues at coordinate 22,937 of CALKOP010000195.1, forward strand.
CATTTGTAATTTAAGTCGCTTTACGCTTGATGGGTTTGTCATCTAGATTCGATAATGCATCCAAGCTTCCTCCAATTTAACCCATATGATTGACTCACCCTTGAAGGTTTGGATTCTACAAATCGTTTTTCATACTGAATAGATGTTCCAATCCAGTGCCTGTTCTTAAACCGATGATAATAAGCTAAGCCCGTTGGTGTTGTGCTCACAATTGGTCGCTGAATCATAAAGGAAAACGATGTTCGGACAATAGGAATTGAAAGCTCATTCTGCGAAAGTTCATGTGCAGACCCCTCTTGAGCTTCCGAAATAATGGGAAGATAAAGACACATAAACAGTATGGCATGCTTAATTCGCAACAAACACCATTTTCTTTGAGTCCACCACTTGATTATCAATCACAAGCGAATACATGTAGGTTCCTGTTCTACCATAACCGTGATCATAAATGACCTCATTGGCTCCTAACCGAATGGGCGTCTTCTGCTCATAAATGACCGCTCCGTTAATGTCTTGAATGCGAACAATCGCCTCCGCATTAACCGGCATTTCATGCACGATAAAGACGATTGAAGTTGTCTCATCAAAAGGGTTTGGTCGATTTTGCAGCAACTCAATTCCTGTCTTGACCATATTTGGTTCATCTAGCCCCACAAAATCCTGGTATTGTTCTTCCGAGAATAAGCTTTCTACTCCCATTTCATTTACAAAAGCGGCAGAAACGAAGTAAGTGAATCCAAGTGCTACATCAAAACTAGTTTCGAGGGTTGAGCTATAAATAACGGTATCCCAATCGTTGGTTTCTGTGCGCAACGCAATGGCTATTTCGCTGTATTCGCAACTTGGCTCACTCAAGGTAACTTTCAGCGTTTTCCAATCCGTTTGGGCCATAGTTATCCCTTCTGGCTGACATACATTTTGTGCAATCATGTTAGCGGCATTCCCATTTATCGCAGCATTTCGAGCTAGGTAATTAAAGTCCACAAACCAAGTATCAAACTCTCCATCATTGTTAGTGTCTTCGCCTAAAACATCATCACTAGTGTGCTGACGGTCGTGGTAATTGGCATCCGCAGTATTAGCGTTTCCATGCTCATTCGCACTCGTAAAACGCATTGCCGCAAATCCTCTTTGTCGAAAGGGAATATGATCGCTTCCCCGTCCCGTTCTATCTTCTGCTGACATAATAGTCACTTGCATGGGTACGGTAACGAGACCCCTGAGTTCTTGGTCATATTGAAGTTTAATGTATCGAGCCAGTTGCTTGTTTTGTGAGAAAATAGTCCCCGAGCTAAAAAGTCGCACCTGGATGCTATCCACGTCATTCTCAGTTGGGCATGAAGGTTCAGAACTTGTAGCTCCACAAATTACTCCTCCAATAACATCATTGTTTAAGACAGCAGCCACTTCCACGTCATTATCAACACAATAATCTGCCATGGCAATGGCGCCATTTAGACCTTGCTCTTCCGCGGTGGTCAACATAAAAAGAATGGTTCTATCAAATTGATACTTTGACATAACCCTTGCCAATTCTAGAACCAGCGCGCTTCCGCTTCCATTGTCTTCCATTCCGTGAGCCGCGCATTCAACATCACAAGATGTAGCGCAACGGCTGTCAAAATGCGCCTCAATAATGACAATGCCCGCAGGCGTATTGGCGGCATCTACGGCCGAACCTGGTAAAATTGCCACAATGTTTTTGTGCTTATCCATGCCACATATTTCTCGCTCCCAATTCAAGTAACTAACCACTAAGCGATTATTGTTCTCCTCGCTGATTCGAGTAAATCGGCTCAAAGCCCAAGTGCGAGCTGCACCGATTCCCGTGCTAACAGACAATGTATCAGATCCCGAATTTCTTGTTTCAAATTGGCTCATCCGCTCTAGATATGATCGAAGTGAGTCAGCATTAATCTTTTGCTCTATGAGCCTGGATGTTTTTTGTGGAGTAACATTTACAATCCCTTCATAATCCCCTAGATTATAATTACCGTCTAAAACAATGGCAGCAATTTGATTGGAGAAATGAATGTTGGTCTGTGCAACAGAAAGTTGAACAATCGCAAAATAAGCTAGAATCAAGTGCAGGTTTTTCATGACCAAAAGATTATAGGTGAAAATTAAGGATTTACATCTGCTTTTGTTCAAGTGAACTATTACGGCTAGTACATTCGCCATTCATTATGAGTACAGCCAATCCATCTAAAGCTTATAGGGCTTTTATCTTGATATCACGAGCAGAGGGCGTGTCTTACCTACTACTTTTAGGAATTGCAATGCCGTTAAAGTATGCGCTAGACATGCCGCTCATGGTAAAGTATGTCGGCTGGGCGCATGGTGTTTTATTCATCGCCTACATCGTTCAATTGCTTTATGTAAGCTTTAAGCTGAAGTGGAACGAAATCCGAATCATTCTGGGCTTTATCGCCTCACTACTGCCGCTTGGCCCATTCATATTTGAATGGCTAATCGGTAAAGAAAAAATTTAGCCTTCTGGCTGTGTAGCTCGCTGAAGCTTTCTAGCAGATGTCAACCTACCACTTAAATAGGCCGTTTCCTCGTCAGTCATGGTAACCGTTGTCCATTCTTCTGGGAGCGGGTCACCATCAAAACTCATTCTGGCATATGAGCTCAGCTGCGAGCCATTATCCTCAAAGTAAAATTTGTAATTGCGGTGACTTGAACCCTGCTCAAAACCACAGTCCACGTTAGTTGTCTCATGCTCAGAGTAAAAAAGCTTACCCTTTTTATCATAATGCCAAGTGTGCACCTCTTTTAAATTGCCCTTACCCATTATTTCCAATTTAGCCAAGGCTGTATCGCTACCATTTATTTTATAGAATATGGAACCTGTCACATCGCCTTCTGTCCAGGTGTCTGTCTCACTAAAATATGATTCATCCATGATCAACATGTCTTTCAAGTCATCGAGGGCGCTTTCGAGTGGCTCTAAAAAGAAATTTCTGTTTTTGATCGGGAGTTTATCCGTTATTGACTCCTCAATTTTTCCTTCCTCAGCAACGGGATCCGTGCAGCTCACAATAAATCCAAGGAATAAAAAGGTTAAAATATAAGCTTGCTTCATTTTTTTAAGTCTTTGATAATTTCAGCGATTTGAACGGCATTTGTAGCAGCGCCTTTCCTCAAGTTATCCGACACCACCCACATGTTGAATGCTTGTTCACGCGTGAAATCTCTACGAATTCTACCTACAAAAACCTCATCCTTGCCTTCTGCATATAGTGGCATGGGATAGGTATTGGTATCGGGTAGATCTTGGAGCTTGATACCTGGTGTTTCTGCCATTAACCTACGGATATTTTGCAACTCAAATGGTTTTTTCGTTTCCACATTTATTGCCTCACTATGTCCTCCTTTTACTGGAACGCGAACCACCGTTGCTGTTACTTTGATAGTCTCGTCGCCCAAAATTTTCTTTGTCTCATCTACCAGCTTTTGCTCTTCTGTGGTGTAGCCATCTTCTTGAAAATCGCCACCATGAGGCAGACAATTCATGTCGATAGGATATGGATATACCATCTCAATTTTCCGGTTTTCACGTTCTCCATTCATTTGGTCAATGGCAGCCACCCCAGTACCTGAAACACTTTGATAGGTGGATACAACAACACGGTCAATTCCGAAATTACGGTGGATGGGTAATAGCGCTAACACCATCTGAATCGCACTGCAATTGGGGTTTGCGATGATTTTATCATCCAAGGTAATTGTATCACCATTAATCTCAGGGACGATCAATTTTATATCCGAGTCCATTCTCCAAGCAGAAGAATTATCAACTACAATTGTGTCAACCGAGGCAAATTTTGGTGCCCATTCTTTGGAAATTGACCCTCCAGCTAAAAACAGGGCAATATCGGGTCGAAGGCTTACCGCCTGCGCAAGCCCTATGACTTTGTGCTTGATTCCGCCAAATTCGATTTCCTTCCCCACAGACCGTTCAGATGCCACGCAAAAAAGCTCCGTAATTGGAAAACTACGTTCCGCTAACACCTTCAACATCACCTGGCCTACCATACCGGTAGCACCAACAACTGCGATTCGCATGATTTATTGATTCTTTAATTCGTGCCCAAAACTAGGATAATTACATTTGCTTGATTCCCAACAAACACCAGGGTTTTGAGGCAGATACTAATACTTTTCATACTGATTCCAGTCCTTGGTTTTAGCCAGGGATCTATACTTTCTTAATCTATTGATAACAATCAATCCAATGACTTGGTTAATCTTTGCCCACAAATAGCTCTAAAAATGAAAAAACTTTTACTCTTCGCTGCCTTTGTAGCAGCAACAACGGTCTCCATGGCACAGTGGGAAATCACAGCCTTAGGTGAAACAGGTGATACCATAACCTTTGACGCTACAATGTCGGGTGTAAACAACGGTGTTTTCAGTGGTACTGGCTTCGAAACAACTCCTTCAAGTGGTCAGCTCGATTCAGACGCATGGAAGTTTACCGGATTATCAGATGGATCAAGCCACTTTGGTGGAAATTTTAATACAGGCGATTACGCCAAAGGAGCCTCTGCTGGAGGAGTCTTTAGTGGTGGAGTCTACTCATTTGGGGTAGCTGCTGGGGACTCAGCAGTTGGTATTCAACCAACGGGAAGTGACTGGACCCCAGGTACAATCATTTTAAAAATTGAGAACAACACGGGGTATGATGTTGATTCCGTTTACCTTGGATATGACTTATACATCAACAATAATGAAGGGCGAGGAAACAGTTTTAACGTTGCTTATAGTGTAAACGACTCAACTTCATTTACTAACATCAGCGCTCTAAACGATACAAGCATCGAAACAAGTCAAGGTTCAGTAAACTGGATTCAATATGCAAAATACGCTGAGGTTTCCGTTTCATTAGACGCAGGGGACTTCTTGTACATTGAGTGGAGTGGCGCTGACGTGACTGGTTCTGGTAGCAGAGATGAGTTCGCACTTGACAACATATCCGCAATTTTAATTGGTGACACTACTGCATCGTCAGGTTCGGTATATCCTGCATACACAATAGGAACGGTAAGCACAACAGATGCTAATGGCGTTGCAGATTCATTAGGTGTTGAATGTGCTATCTCTGGAATAGCCATTGGTGTAGACCTTGACGGTAACGCAGGTTATAGCTTCACGCTTTTGAATGATGATGGGATTAACATAAATAGTTCTGTAGATATCAATGGATATCAAATGGAAGAGGGCGACTCGCTGGTTCTTTTTGGAACTATTGGCCAGTTTAATGGACTTATCCGGTTTGACGTAGACTCTGGAGTTTTACTTGACTCTGGCTTGGCAATTCCTAGTCCAACGGTTGTAACCTCATTGGATGAAAGCACCGAATCAGAGCTTATTAGAATTGAGAGTTTTTGGGTTGACGCAATCAGCGGACCGAACCATACCCTGTCTGACGGAACAAATACCGTGGTGATGCGAATCGATTTTGATACTGACATACCAGGTAATGTGGACTTTGCCATTGGCGACACCATTTGCTATGTAATAGGTATCGGAGGCCAATTCGACAACTCCTCTCCGTACACAGAAGGATACCAATTCTTCCCACAGCGCGCTGCTGATATAGATAACTCTTGCGGAAGCATTCCTCCTCCAACAATTAACTGGTACCCTATACCCGACATCAATAATGATGATGCTAATGGTGAGCCTGATTCTATTGGCGTTTATTGTTGGACTAGTGGAGTTGCGTTGGGGGTTGATTTAGATGGTAACGATGGCTTGAGTTATACTCTATGGGACGATGAAGGCATAAATGTCTATTCATTTAATGCTGAGGTCAGCAATTACCAAGTGCAAGAGGGAGATTCACTCCTGATGAGAGGTTACATTGCTCAATATAATGGCTTGACGGAATTTATTCCTGATTCCATTCAGGTTATCAATTCAAATAACACTATCCCAAATCCTTTGTCGATAGATACCATAGCTGCGATTAACGAATCTGACCTAATCATCTTAAAAAATGTTACGTTAGCCGATACCTCTCAATGGGATTTTTCCAGTGGTTTTGGTTGGAACATTGGCTTAATTACGTGTGATAGCCAGATCATCGAAATGCGAATTGATAATGACACAGACATAGACGAAAACATGCCTGAACCGCCTACCGGGTTGTTTAATGTCATTGGAATTGGTGGTCAATACGACGACTCAGCCCCATATTTATCTGGTTATCAGATTCTACCAAGATATTTCTCTGATATTGACACGAATTCGAACCAAGCTTCAGGTCTTAGTTTAATCATCAATGAAGTTATGACGGAAAACGCAACGTCTGAAACAGACGCAGCTGGTGATAATGATGATTGGGTAGAAATCAAGAATATTGCTACAGGCAGCGCCTCGCTTGCTGGCTTATATATGACAAACAACGCATCTACTCCTGATATTTACATGATTCCGATGGAGTCTACAGAAAGTATCGCTGCTGGAGCTTATGCATTAGCTTGGTGCGATAATGAACCTGCGGAAGGCGACTTGCACACCAATTTCACATTGGACAATGCGGGTGACTACATCGGTATTTACCAAGAAGAAGGGTGTAACCTAGTTGTTGTGGATGAAATGACCATTCCGGCCCTCGCGGCTGATGAGTCTTATGGCGTTTATCCAGAAGGAGCGGATTCATTGGTGATCTTCAACACACTTTCAACGACTCCTGGCATGATGAACCTTCTCATTCCGGTTGGCCTTAATGATTTAGATGAAGAGGGTAAATTGGTGCTGTATCCAAACCCGGCTGCTGCCATGCAAGTTATCCGATTCAACCAAAACATCGACTTTACCTTGTTCGATCTATTGGGTAATGTGGTTAGCAGCAAAAGAAATTCAAATGAATTGACAACTGAAGGCCTTTCTGCAGGTACCTACTTATTACAAACTTCTACCGGTGAAGTGCTAAGGTTTGTGATTCAGTAAAACCAAAGAAGTCAAGCAAAAAAGCCCTCTGCGAATTATCGTAGAGGGCTTTTTTATTCCTTCTTCTTGAAATCCAACTTATCAAAATGAAAGTCGTTGTTGGGTAAGTCTATCGTAAATCCTTGTATTTGATCAAGCTTTACATCAAACTTTATGAGGCCATAAGTGAGAAATGGGTCATTATGGTCGAAGCGAAAAACATGGTCATCCCAATCGGTTAGATAACCTGAAAACAACTCTTTTGCCGGCTTTAGAATCAAGACTAATTTTTCGTCTTTCATGATCACCTCGGCCTCACCATACATTGTGTCTTCATATAAGCCTACATAATCGTTTTTAGGAAGCATCTTGGTAGCCTTAGCCTTCATTTTCAATCGCTTTTCTTTTACTTCTGTGTCTCGCTTTTCTCCTTTTTCCTTAAATTCCAAAAACTGCTCGCTACGTTTGGCGTAATCCTTTCCATGTATCCAATCAAGAGTGGCATACATCAGCATGGACGAAACTGAACTCATATCATTTGTGAGAACCACTATGGATAAATCATCTTCAGGAGATACGGCAACTTTCGTGATATATCCTGGCAATCCTCCCCCGTGGTGCGCCACTTTTGTACCATGATAATCCATCAGAAACCAACCCAATCCATATCCTTTGAAATGGGTGCCATTTGCTTGATCGAAACTGCCAGTGCCGAGAGGTGTATGTAGACTCCATATTTTTTGAATGGAACCTGCGCTCAACAAAGTGTCGCCATTCACAATTCCATCATTCTGCCAAAAGCTAAGCCACTTCACCATATCACCCGTTGAGGAGTTTAATGCTGCAGTCGCGCCACTATTATTGTAGCTCATCATAAAAATTTCTTGGCCATGGATGTGCGGTTTCGCAATGTTATCGTCCTTAGAAAACACCTCAAAATCAGAAGTAGTTCGTTGCATACCCAATGGATCTAAAATGCGCGTTTTCACGAAGGCATCCCAAGTCATTCCACTAGCTGCTTCAATGACTTCACCAGCCGTCATAAACATCAGATTTTGGTATCCAAAAGTCTCTCTAAAACCATGTGTCAATGGTCTTGCACTTAACCTTTCGATTGCCTCTTTTCGGCTATAATCAGAACCATACCAAAGTAAGTCCCCGTCAAATGTGATAAGTCCACTTCTGTGACACAATAAATCCTCTATGGTCATGTGCTCGGTTACATAGTCATCATACAGTTTAAACCAAGGAAGGTGCTTCCCCACGGGATCCTTCCAGTCGAGCGCTCCTTCTTCCACCAGCATCGCGATAGAAGCCGCGGTAAATGCTTTAGAAAGGCTCGCGATAGCGTATAATGTCTCCTCATTTGGGGCGTTGGGGTCCGACTTTGCTTTTGTTCCATATCCTTCGGAAATAATCACCTTACCGTCTTTCACTGCAGCAACCGCCATAGAGGGCAAATCAAAATCCTCGTAAACGGACTTTAAATATGTTGTAAACCCTACCGTATCTAGCTGAGCCAAACCCGGGCTTGAAATTAATAGAGCAAGAAAAAGAAGTGTTCTCATGGTAAATTGATTTACAGCGCACTAAAGTACACGTACATCAAGAGACCCGGCTATTCAACTGCATAACAATTAGGTGGGTTGCGCTAATTCAATATCACTTTGTACTGATTAGATTTTCCTCCGCTTGATATGACAATGTTGTACTGTCCTGCTGAAAAGCTACTTAAATCAACCACATAATTGGATTGGTTGAGTGTTACATTGCTTTCTGATAATACCATTCTTCCAGCGTTAGAATACACTCGCACTTCACTGCCTTCAAGCTGGCCATTTTTCAGTGATATGAAAACCTTATCTCTTGTTGGGTTAGGAAACAGATTGATCTCCTCGGTCAGAGATAGATTGTCGATTCCTGTAAGCCATAATGTAATAATCTTGGAGGTGGAGTCTGAGCATCCTTGTTCAACAGTCTGCATCACTCTGACCTGACCCGATAGGGAGTCTTGACTCCATGTGACTTGGGCGCTTGCGCCATTGGCGGATAGGCTTCCATTAACAGCGCTCCATTGATAAACGGCTCCTGCAATTGAATCCACAAAATAACTGCTAACCGTAGTTTGAGGTAATGAGTCCAATCCTTGAATTTCACTTACATGGAAGATCGTGTCCACAACCTGAACATCAAAAGAGTCCAATGAGGTATTTCCCGAAGAATCAACCCCAATCAAGGCGACTGTGATCACACCCTCATCTTCGCAAGTGAAGTCACTCTGAGAAAGACTCAAGTCAAAAGAGCAGTTATCCATCGAGCCATTATCCACATTAGCTGCAGTGATGCTGGCCGCACCTGAAGCGTCTAGATAAATCGTCAGGTTCTGACTTGCCATCGTTGGAGAAATCGTATCCATAACAGTGATATCAGCTGTTATTGTTGAGCTATTCCCCGATGGGTCAACCACCGCTAGGGTAACTACATTAACCCCTGTTTCAGAGCAATCAAAGTCAGTTTGATCGAGGTACAGAGAATCTATATCACAGTTATCCGTTGAGCCATTATCCACCTGAGCTGCCGTGATACTAGCTGCACCTGAAGCGTCTAGATAAATCGTCAGGCTCTGACTTGCCATCGTTGGAGAAATCGTATCCATAACGGTTATATCTGCGGTGGTCGAAGACGAGTTGCCATTTACATCAACTGCAGTAATAGTAACTGAATTAACACCCACATCTGAGCAGTCAAAATCTGTGATGTCAAGGTTCAAGGAATCTATATCACAG
>CALKOP010000196.1 GCA_938091155.1 uncultured Flavobacteriales bacterium
TAAAACCTATTGATGTAAAAGGCGAGTTATTTGATGCAGAGCAACATGAGGCAATTGCTCAAGTGCCCGTTGATAAAAATAAAGATAAAGGCATCATTTTAGACGTATTAGAGAAAGGTTATAAACTGAATGACAAGATCATTCGACATCCAAAGGTGGTAGTAGGAAACTAATGGCAAAAACAGATTATTACGAAGTATTAGGCGTAAGCAAAAATGCTACAGCTGACGAAATCAAGAAGGCTTATCGCAAGTTGGCAATTAAATTTCACCCGGATAAAAACCCGGATGACGCAGCTGCAGAAGAAAAGTTTAAAGAAGCAGCTGAGTCATATGAAGTATTGAGTAATCAGGACAAAAAAGCCAAGTATGACAGGTTCGGGCATGCCGGCATGGGTGGTGCAAGTGGATACAGTGGTCAGGGCATGAATGTCGAGGACATCTTTGAATCCTTCGGTGATATTTTTGGTGGAGCATTTGGCTTTGGTGGACAAGGCGGTGGACAGCAACGTGGCGCGGCCATGAGACGTGGCTCAAACTTGAGAGTTAGAGTGAAACTCACCATGGAAGAAATTGCGGCAGGTGTCGAGAAAAAAATCAAAGTAAACAAGCTTGTTCAAGCCGAAGGGGTTGAGTATGGCTCTTGCGGCACATGTGGCGGATCAGGTCGAGTCATGCGAGTTACACAAACCTTTTTAGGACAAATGCAAACTGCAAGTGCATGTAATACTTGCTCTGGAACTGGAAAGACAATATCGAAATCGAAACCTGGTGTAATGCCTGATGGATTAGAGCGAAAAGAGTCTGTTGTCACCATTGACATACCGGCAGGAGTTGAAGAAGGAATGCAATTAAGCCTACGTGGTAAGGGCAACGATGGGCCGATGGGTGGACCAGCGGGCGATCTACTAGTATTAATTGAAGAACTTGCGCATGAGCAATTCGCTCGCGATGGCTCCAATCTACATCATGACGTTCATCTAAATTTTGCTGACGCAGCAATGGGTGCCTCAGTTGAAGTACCAACACTTACTGGAAAAGCCAAAATTAAAATCACACCTGGAACACAATCGGGCAGAACACTAAGGTTAAAGGGAAAAGGAATACCTGTTTTAAACTCTTATGAAACCGGTGATATCTTGATTCACGTAAATCTTTGGACTCCGCAGGCCCTGTCGAGTGAAGAAAAAGAAATGATGGAGAAATTGAAAGCATCTCCCAACTTCCTACCAAATCCAAAAGGTAATGAGAAGAGCTTCTTTAATAGAATGAAGGAATTCTTCGTATAAGGATAGCACAGATATTGCATATTTGGAATACAAATGAGTGAGACCGAAGTCGAAGACGTTATAATAGTTGAGAACGTATCCAAATCTTTCGGATCATTCAAGGCTCTGCAGAACGTATCACTTAATATACCAAAAGGAAAAATATTTGGCCTTTTGGGTCCAAATGGCGCAGGAAAAACCACGCTAATTCGAATTCTAACGGGAATCACAGGCCCCGATCAAGGTTTTGTCAGCATAAACGGAAAGGATCGTCAGATTGGGCAAATCGGATATTTACCAGAAGAACGTGGGTTGTATAGAAAAATGAAGGTTTGGGATCAAGCACTATATCTTACCAAACTAAAGGGACTTTCTGATAGTGATGTAAAGGCCAATTTGAGGGTTTGGTTTGAAAGAATGGATATGGTTGATTGGCGAAACAAACCAGTTGAATCTCTCAGTAAGGGCATGCAGCAGCGGCTTCAATTTGTAATTACAGTAGCGAGTAATCCTGACATACTTATTCTTGACGAACCTTTCAGTGGTTTCGACCCAATAAATGCCGAACAGCTCAAACAAGAAATACTGAGGTTAAAATCTGAAGGAACCACTATCGTATTATCCACACATAACATGGCAAGCGTAGAAGAGCTTTGCTCACACGTCTGCCTAATAAATAACGGTCAAACAATCTTGAATGACAGTCTGAGTGCAATCAAAGCTTCTTATAGCAAGAGCATTTTCGAGATAACTTTTAAGGGAAGCCAAGTGGCGTTTGCCAATAGCCTAGGTTTCCAGTTTGAAATTGTAAGCATAAAGGAAGATAATGACGTCACCAAGGCTTTGATCAAATCTCATGGCAAAGTTTCACCGAATGATTTGCTTTCAGCGTTAATTAAACATCTCACTATCAAATCATTTAGGGAAGTTCTCCCTATTATGCATGACATTTTCATTGATATGGTAAACAATGAACAATTGGCCGAAACGAGATGAGAAATATTTGGCTAATAATAAAACGTGAGTATCTGAGTCGCGTGACCAAGGGCTCTTTTATTCTAATGAGCCTACTTGGGCCAATAATAATGGCCGGAGTCGGTATCGCTTCAGTTTATCTCAGCATTGAAGAGACGGAAAACCAGCGTGTTCTTGTAATTGATGAGAACTACCCGCTATTCACAACAATTGAAGGCTCTGAGCTTATCGAATATGATGTGAAAGCAATTCCATTTGAAGATGCAATTGCATCATTCGAAACTTCTGACTACACAGCTTTGTTGCACATCTATAGAGACTATTACAAAATGCATTCTGGTGCACTCTATTTTAAAAAGCAGCCATCCTTTAGAATTCAGCGCAAAATTGAAAGGACGATCCAGTTGAAAGGTGAAGAATTTAAACTTA
>CALKOP010000197.1 GCA_938091155.1 uncultured Flavobacteriales bacterium
AAAAAAGAACATTACAAAAAGACCCCTAGCTTGATTTTTTTTTAATTTGATTTATATAAAATGAATGTCTCTTTATTAAACAACATCAACCAATGAAAGAATTAATGAATTTTGGAAATTACACAAGCCAAAAGCTTTTCCGTCGTACGTTATTTACACTCATATTCTTACTTAGCTTATCTGTTTATGCGCAAAAGACTACTGTTAAAGGAACAGTTATTGGTGCTGATGATGGTCAACCTATCCCTGGCGTAAACCTATTAATTGATGGAACAAATTTAGGGTCATCTACAGATTTTGATGGATTCTATTCTATTGAAGCCTCTTTGGGTGCGACCATAGTCTTTACTTATGTCGGGATGGAGGATATTAAAATTTTAGTATCTCAAACTACCCATAACGTTGTCATGAAAACAAGTACTACAGGCCTCGACGAGGTAATAGTAGTAGGTTACGGAACTCAAAAAAAGCGAGAGATTACAGGAGCTATAGCCTCTGTAAAATCCGATGAAATATCAAAAACAGCTACTTCAGATTTTGCTTCCGCCATTCAAGGTAGAATGGCAGGTGTAAGTGTGCGACAAGGTAATTCTGCTCCTGGTGAAAATGCTCAAATCACCATTCGGGGGATTACTTCTTTCCAAGAAGGTGGTTCAGGTCCATTGTATGTAGTGGATGGTGTTACATTTATCGAAAACCCAAACATTACTCCTCAAGAAATTGAGTCCATTGAGGTTTTAAAAGATGGTGCGTCTGCATCTATTTACGGATCTAGAGCTTCTGGTGGTGTCATCCTAATTACCACTAAAAAGGGTAAAGAAGGGAAAATGGAAGTTGACCTAAATTCGTATTTTGGAGTACAAAAAATCAACTCAGGAATCCCACTTGCCGATACTAAAGAATCATTATATATTAATGACATCCTTTATAGGTATCAGGAAACCAATCAGTTTGATCCTCTAGAGTTTAATAAAGACGGATTGCTTCATAATACAGACTGGATGGGAGATTTACAAATAGATCTTGCTCCTATACAGAATCATTCATTGAGTGTTAGTGGGGGTAAAAATGGACTCACATACAATGTGACAGGAACTTATTTCAATCAAGAAGGTTCATTGTACAATTCAAATTACGAAAAATATTCCCTGAGATCCAACACTTATTTCAAAACAGAAAAGTTTGATGTTCAAGCCAATCTGAGCGTGAATGTAAGCGATCAACAAAAAGAACCTTACGGTCTTATTTATGATGCAATTAGGATGCAACCTTACCGACCAGCGATTGACCCAAATACGGATATTTTTCAAATTGATGGAACGAATCCTGAAAACATTTCCAACTTTGTGGGCAAGTTAAAACAAGAAAGTGGTAGTAAAATAAATTCGTTTAATGGAAATATTAGGTTGAATTATAAATTGGCCGAGGAATTAACCTTCGGTGCAAACCTTGGAAAATCATTCTACAGCAAAAAAGATCGGTTTTTCAACCCAAGTTATTTGGTTTATAATGACTTAGGGGCGATTAATATAGCAGCTAGTAATCTAAATGCACAGCTAAGACTCGGAGATGGAACCAATAATAGAAGTATAGCCGAGTTTACCATGAATTATTCAAAAAGTTTTAATAAACACAATCTAAAACTACTTATCGGAAATACTTACGAAAAGTCATCGTATGAGTTTTATAGAACGGGAGCTGATAATATATCAAATAATAAAACCCCTGTTCTTGGGAATGGCGAGCCTATTGTAGCCACTCATTTTATTAATATGACTAACAGTATTTCTTATCTTGCAAGAGTAAACTATAACTACAAATGGAAATATTTTTTAACGGCTGTGGTTAGGCATGATGGTTCTAGTAATTTTGGAGCTTCAGAACGTTATGGCACTTTTCCATCGATCTCCGCTGCTTGGACACTTTCTAATGAGCCGTTTTTTAAGAATAAAGACAAAATTTCAATGGCCAAAATCCGTTTTGGATACGGAACAACAGGAAGTGACAGAATACCTCCCTATGCATACAGCCCAGTGGTTATCTCAAACGTTGATTACCCACTTGGCGGCGGTGCAAACTTGGCAAGTGGAATGTCGCAGCCTGGTTATGCTGACCCGAACCTCAAATGGGAGTCAAATATCAGCAAAAACTTTGGAATTGATCTTGATTTCCATAGAGGAAAAGCGGGTCTAGTCATTGATGTTTATGAACAAGATAAAGAGGATATGCTATTAGCTATTGTTCCTCCAATTTCTGCTGGATCTACTCCGGTCAATGATCAATCCTATGATAAGTTCCTTACCAATGTAGGAAATCTTAGAAACAAAGGGATAGAAATTGCAGGACACCTTAATCAAAATTTCGGATCGATTCAGGCTAAGTTTAGTGGAACTTTTACCAAAAATGAAAATAAAGTAATTAGTTTATCAAGGGAAGGTGAATTTATTTTTGGGGGGTATCCAAACATCATAAGGGTGGGACAGACAGAACCCGTTGCTGTTCTTGAAGCGGGTTATCCTGTAGGTACTTTTAAGGTGTATGAAACGGCTGGAACTATCAAAACAGATGAAGAGCTAGTCGCTTATCAACAGTTAATTCCTGATGCTCAAAAAGGGGATCTGCGCTATTTAGATACCAACGGAGACGGCGAATTATCCAATGATGACAAAGTAGCTAAGGGTTCCTATCAACCTGATTTTGAGTATGGATTTACCGTTGACTTAAATTACAAGCAATTTGATTTATCAATGCAACTTTACGGTGTGGAAGGAAGTACTATTTACAACGGCGCAAAGCAATATGCCTACAGCATGAAGCGTCACAGTGATTTAGTATACAGCTGGACGGATATGAATCCGACTTCAAACATACCAACTCCACGATCAAATATTGAACATCCAAATGTTCAAACATCTACAGATCTTTTTCTTGAAGATGGTTCTTTTCTGAGAGTGCGAAACATCATTCTAGGGTACTCTTTTGATGAGTATGTCCTAGAAAAATTGGGTATTGACAAATTACGAATATATCTCAGTGCACAAAATCCAATCACGTTTACCAACTATACAGGATTTGATCCTGAAGTCGGAAGCAACAACCCCTTAGATGGTGGTTTGGACAGGGGTAACTATCCTATTTCGGCTACTTATTTAACAGGTTTATCCATTTCATTTTAACTATTTAAACAAGCAAAAATGAGTCAATTAAAAACATACCGTCTATTTTTTATAGCAATAATTTTCGTTACAAGTTGCAACAAAGATTTTTTAAGTATTGAGAATCCTAATGATCTAAGTGCTGAATCTTTCTGGTCTACAGAGGATGAAGTTCAACAAGGATTAATAGCTACCTATGGGGCTCTACAATTAAATGGACTTCTTGGGGGAAATGCTGCTATAGAACTGCCCGTCAGGTCCGACGTTGGAAGACCAAATAACTGGAACGCCAACGCTATAGGATTGAATACACTTTCATTCAATGAAAACACCCAAATTGTTCAATTAAGATGGCGAGATGCTTACATTGGAATTTACAGAGCAAATCAGGTGCTGTCCAATTTAAGCAATGTCGAAATCACAGATAATACCCACGTTCAAATTGAAGCCGAAGCCCGATTTTTAAGAGCTTTCTTCTATTATTCACTCTATAAAGGATACAACGGCGGAAGCGTGATAATTCACACGTCCATTCCCGAGATGCGTTCCGATTTTTATAAAAAGCCATCTCCAGCAACTAAAGTCTATGATCTTATTCTTGCTGATTTAGAATTTGCGTATGAAAACTTACCGATGAGTTATGAGAATAGTGCCGATCTTGGTCGTGCTACATGGGGTGCAGCTACAGCGATGTTAGGAAAGCTCCATATAAATGAACACAACTATGAAGTTGCCAAAGCTTATTTTAAAGAAATTTTAGACAGCAATATTTATGCACTAACATCCAATATTGCTCATAATTTTGATGAAGAACATGAGTTCAATCAGGAGTCAATTTTTGAAGTTGCCTTTTCGATAGAGGCCAAGCCTGGAACCTCTGGGGGAGCAGCAGACGGTCCTACAGGCTCAGAAGCCACCAGTAGATCAAGAGGGCTTGCAACAACCCAAGGAGGTGGTTACAGAACAGTGATGCCATCTTACTACATGACTATGCTTTTTAAAAATGATATTATGGATATGACCAATCCTATTAATGCCAATAGAACCGGGACTGCCAAATACTCTGTAAGAGCTTCTAGCTCAATAGCCATATCAGACGATGACAATTCAACGATGTATCAACTTTCATCTGACAAGGGAGGCGCCTATAACAACAACGAAGCTTCCTATTTAAAAAAGTTTCAGAACTGGTGGCTTGAAAGCGAAAGTGATCAAAGTATTTCTGGAATTAATGAACGGGTGATTCGCTTAGCTGATGTTATGTTGTTGTATGCAGAATGTCTTTTACAAACCGAAGGTAACTATATCGATGCACTTGAATTGGTGAATTCCATTCGTATTCGCGCAGGTGTAGTACCGCTATTGGAAGCCGATTATGACGAAGTTTCACTTATGGAACACATCATGTGGGTAGAACGTCCTCTAGAGCTCATGTTTGAAGGGCATGATATTCGCTGGGAAGATCTTACCAGGTGGGGCAAAATAAAAGAACAATACGAACGTCTTGCAGACAAATCTTATGTTGTTATCGCCAAAGAGCTTCATGAGTATGATCCAAATATTCACAGTGTAACTTCTGATAAAATTCTGAAAGAATTTGTAGAGGCTTTCAAAGTATACAGCCCAGATGCACATAATTATTTTCCAATACCTTCAACAGAATTGAATTCAAATCCAGATTTTTTAGATTAAAAAAATCAAAAAAATAAATCTAAATAAGTAAATGATGAAAAAAATAAGTTATTATTTCGCAATTACAGCCTTAACGGTATGGGTTATGAACTCATGCGAGCGTGATTCTATTGTATCAGATGCAGCTAATTTTTCTGACCCAGTTGCTGTTGCTTCTGGAAATAAGAGAATTGAGCGAGGAAATATTACCTCATTTGCAGACCTTTCTAAGGGAGTAAAACTACGCACGTGGACAATCCCTAATTCCGCAAAAGTTACCAACCTAGACGGTCGTTTACTTTCCAAAGTAGATCTTATTCATGTTCAGTTCGATGAACCTGGCGATTATGAAGTTCGTCTTCAATCCGAATTTGAAGTAGATTCCGTAGCATTGGATACCACCTTTAATGTTTCTGTACTGGACTACATTGAAACCAAACTAGAAATTGAGTCTATTGACGCTGGATTTTCGGATCAAACTCCTGAGCAGATTACCATGTATGAGGGCGGAACAATTCATTTTAAAGACATTTCTCTTGGCAATCCAAACAGAAGAAAATGGTCGCTACCAGGAGGCGATCCCTCATCAGCTGGAGGTATCAGTGTTGATGACGACGAATTAGTAAAGAAAATATCGGTTGCTTATCCAACCATTGGAACTTACGATCTAACCTTGGTTTCTTGGCGTCAATACCCTGACGGGGCAAAAGACACCTTACACCTCAAGGATTATATAAAGGTAATCGAAAATATTGATCCTCCAGTATTAACAAGCATTACTGAGAGTCTTTCAGGGGTAATTCATTTGAACTACAATCTTCCAGTAAAAATAACCTCCAATATTGTACCCAATTTGATTTTAAAAGCAGATGGAGTAGAGGTAGGTATTTCAAGTGCAGAAATCAATACAAATGACAATAGAGTGGTTGATATTACTCCGGCTGTAAACATAAAAAGCAATCAGTTAGCGACTATATCTTATGACGGAATGGGTGGTCTTATGAGAATCAACGATATTCCTGCAGAAGAATTTACAGATCAAGTTGTAGGCTTGTACATACCGCCAAACCTTGTTGATGCTGCCATCTATGGTTTTGAAGATGGAGGAACTGGCTGGATGGCTGCTTCTGACAATGTCGGTCAAATAAGTTTTTCTGACGAGCAAGCCGCTTCAGGCAATTACAGTATGCGAATGGAAGCCACTCAAAATGCTAAGTGGACTCGATCATGGAGTTGGAAAGACGGTTCAGTTTTTGCGCTTGAGCAGGGTATGAAAGTAACCATAGAATTTAAAATGTGGATTGATCCATCTTTTACAGATTCT
>CALKOP010000198.1 GCA_938091155.1 uncultured Flavobacteriales bacterium
ATCAGCTCCAATTTCTGCCAAGGCGAACTCTAATGCAGCACTTTCGGCCATTTTAGTTGCAAATTCTGGTACTGTATCAAATAAATTCCCATTCATACTGACGACTTCACCTTCCTTGGTGTGTACAATCCAAATCCCATATTCTAAAGGAACACTATTGGCAACTTGCTGAAACCGATAATGCATCATTCCAAGTTGATCCTTCTCAGTACCAATCAATTGAAAACTGTGACTATCCTTTCCCTTAAAGAAATGGGAGTTCATCCAGGTCTTCCAGCCCTCGTAGCTAATTTCTTCTTTGGCCTTAAACCGAATGAATGCTGGAATCGATGAAAAAGCTTTATACCTCACCAAGTCTGAGCCTGGTATGGCTTCGTGCGCTTCTCGTCCTGTTAATATCGTTTCTGTCTTTGAAGCCATAGATTGAAATGTCATGGCGAATATTATCAGGAGTAATATATATTTCATACTTGTTTGTTTGTATTTCAAATATAGGATCACAATTTGTAACCGCCACTGGGTTTTGAATCTATAACAAACAGGATTTTTAAATTCTTGGATGAGTACGATTGTCATATTGACAGTTTCTTGTTGTTGGCACATAGTTTGACTTCCAATGCACCCGAAGAATAACAAGAATTCATCTATGAAGCAATTATCTAAGCAAAACAAAATCACAAAAAAAATTGGAATGCTATGAAGGGAACCATTAATGTTCAAGCGGAGAATATATTTCCAATCATCAAAAAGTTTCTCTATTCAGATCATGAGATCTTTTTAAGAGAATTGGTATCGAATGCAGTTGATGCTACTACAAAGATCAAAACACTATCACGATTAGCTGAGTTCAAAGGTGAAGTTGGAGAGACTAGCATTGAGGTGAAGATTGATGAGAAGAAAGGTACTCTTCACATTATTGATAGGGGAATTGGAATGAGTAAAGTCGAGGTTGAAAAATACTTGAATCAAGTAGCTTTTTCTGGCGCATCTGAGTTCCTCAAGGAATATGAAGGTCAAGTAGAAGATGGTGGAATCATTGGACACTTTGGACTTGGTTTTTATAGTGCCTTTATGGTCTCCAAAAAGGTTGAAGTAATAACCAAGAGCTGGAAAGATGAAGAGGCTGTAAAGTGGGTGTGTGATGGAAGCCCCGAATTCACAGTGACGAAGAATAAAAAGACCGAAAGAGGTACGGAAATTATCCTACACATTGATGAAGAATCAAAGGAGTTTTTGGAAAAAGCTCGAATCACGGGTATACTTTCAAAGTATTGTAAATTCCTTCCAGTTGCAATCAAGTTTGGTACAAAAACAGAGCTTGTAGACAATGAAAAAGGTGAGAAGGACGAAGAGGGGAAAGTAAAGCAGGATGCAGTTGAGGTAGATAATATCATCAATAATCCGAATCCAATTTGGAAAAAATCTCCAACTGAGCTTTCAACCGATGATTACAAATCATTCTATCGTGAATTATACCCAATGACCTTCGAGGATCCATTGTTTAGCATTCATATAAATGTTGATTATCCGTTCAATTTAACGGGTGTATTATATTTCCCTAAACTGGCTAAACACAAGGTCGAGCTTCAAAAGAATAAGATTCAACTTTACAGCAATCAGGTATTCATTACCGATTCTGTTGAGAACGTAGTGCCAGAGTTTTTGACAATGCTACATGGAGTTATTGACTCTCCAGACATTCCGTTAAATGTTAGCCGAAGCTATTTACAGAGTGATAGCAACGTGAAGAAAATTAGCAGCCATATCACTAAAAAGGTAGCTGATAAGCTTGCGGAAATGTATAAGAATGACCGAGTAGATTTTGAAAAGAAGTGGCCTGATATGCAAGTCTTCATGGATTATGGTTTATTAACGGATGAGAAATTCTATGATCGGATTCAACCAGTTTATCTTCTAAAGAACACGCAGAACGAGTTCAAAACATTTGAAGAATATACCGAGCACGTCAAGGGAAATCAAACAGATAAGGATGGTAATTTGGTAATACTTTACAGCAATAATCCAGAGGCTGATCATGGCATTGTAGCCAAGGCTGTAAAACGTGGCTATGATGTACTAGAAATGAATACACCTCTCACGGCACATTTGCTTCAACATTTTGAAGGAAAGTTAGAGAAGACTAGTTTCAAACGTGTTGATGCAGATTCATTGGATAGGTTAATACCAAAGGCGGATGCTGTTGAGAGTAATCTCACTGAAGATCAGAAAAAAGAATTGACTCCGATTATAGAAGAGGTTGTTGAAAAGGAGAAGTTTACTATTCAATACGAAGCATTAGATGAAACAGAAATGCCGATTCTAATTACGCAAAGCGAATTCATGCGAAGAATGAAGGAGCAAGCCGAAATTGGTGGTGGAATGTATGGAATGGGAAATATGCCGGAGAATTACAATCTGATCATCAACAGTAATCACCCATTGATTTCAAAACTTCTATTGGAGACAGACGCAACAAAGAGGGGCGAAATGGCACAGCAAGCTGCAGATTTAGCCTTGTTGAGTAAAGGTTTACTTAAGGGGGAAAAGTTGACTAAGTTTATAGAGAGAAGCACATCTTCGATCTAGAAAGTAAATTTTGATTGAGAATAAAGAGGGCTTTCGGGCCCTTTTTTTATGCGCTAATTTTTTGCAGTGTTCGAAATGATTGTAAGATAATCAGCATATTTAAATCATGATAAGAGAAGCTGCTACCTCAATTCTTCTTTGCATAGTTATTTTGATGTCTTCGTGCAAAACATCCACCGAAGTGGCAGACAATGGTTGGATGCAAAAGAGAAAGTATCGATCGGGAATACACCTGAATTTGGGCAAAAACAAGGCTTCTAATAAAGCCAAGCATACCATTGAAAAGTAAAACGAAAAGCCTGATTCAGTAATAGCCAACCTAGATTCAATGGATCGGGATAATAAAAGGTGGCAACCAGCAGACCCTTCTGAGTCATTTTGGCTATCTGATGTAAAAACGAAATCTCCAAAAATGAGCCTGAGCTGAGTGAAAATGAATCAAAACTGGAAAGGATAGCGCCTGAGAAGAAGCTTGGACGTGGAAAGTTTGACACCAAACTATCGCGGAAAATAAGACAAGGATATGCTCGACCAATTTAACCATCTGTTGATCCAAACCGAGATGGTATCGTATCGCTCATTTTATTCCTTGGCTTTTTCTTGTTTTTGGTAGTATTCCAATTGTGAACCTAGCAGGAGCTATTATTGGTTCGTTCTTGGGAACACGCAAAGATTGAAATCGATAAAAATCCAATGAATAAGTATTTCATTCAGCCAAGTTAAGCACCAGCTCATATCCAAAGTCATTGAGAATAAAACTTAATGGACAAATCATGCAATAGAGGCTTTGCTATTTTTACCGCTTATTGACGAAACGATATGAAGGATTATAAGGACGAAGTAGAGGCGGCAGATGATTTCGTAAGAAGGATTAATGATCTTAAGCAAGAAACGGCTAAGGTTATTGTGGGCCAGGAAGATGTAGTGAACTCTGTTTTGACATCCATTTTCAGCAATGGACACTGTTTGTTAGTTGGAGTTCCAGGTTTGGCTAAGACCCTTTTGGTAAACACCATTTCGGATGCATTAGGCCTATCATTTAGTAGGATTCAATTTACACCCGACTTGATGCCTTCTGACATTGTGGGATCGGAGATATTGGATGATCAGAGAAATTTCAAGTTTGTGAAAGGGCCAGTTTTTGCCAACATAGTTCTAGCAGATGAGATCAATAGAACACCCCCAAAGACTCAAAGTGCTTTACTTGAAGCGATGCAAGAACGAATTGTTACAGCTGCTGGTCAGCGCTATCCATTAGATGCTCCATTTTTCGTTTTAGCAACTCAAAACCCGATAGAGCAGGAGGGCACATATTCTTTGCCAGAGGCACAGTTAGATAGATTCATGTTCAACATTTGGGTTGATTATCCATCTTTTGATGAAGAGGTTCGCATTGTCAAAGCAACTACAGGTGGAGAAACGGAAACCATTAAGAACATTATGTCCGCGGAAGAAATAGTATTCTTTCAGCAATTGGTACGTAAAGTTCCAGTTCCGGATGGAGTTATTGATTATGCTGTTCGATTGGCTAACTCAACTCGACCGGGTCACAAGTTGGCACCGAGTATTACTAATGACTTTGTAAACTGGGGAGCAGGGCCGCGGGCAAGTCAGTATTTAGTAGTAGGCGCAAAATGTAATGCCTTGATGAACGGAAGGTATTCTCCAGACAAGGAAGACGTACAAGCCGTTGCTGCGAATGTGCTTAGGCACAGAATAGTAAGGAATTACAAAGCTGAAGCAGAGGGGTTATCTACGGATAAAATCATTGAACAATTGATGACTGCTGCCAATACTTAAGACGCAGATTGTTTTAACTGATCTATACGCTTTCCTTTAAACAGGCTGTATTTGTTGAATCGACACTCTAGTTGCCCATTGAATAATTTAAAACGCTCGTCCGGTTTTAACCCGAGCATTTTCATAGCATCTAAATTGGAACTGATTACCCCAACAGTGTGATTTGGGTAATTGTGCTTTAACCTGAACCCAATATCATGATAAAACTTATCCATGTCTAATCTTTCCTCCAAGCGCTCGCCATATGGCGGATTCATTAGTATAAGTGCGGATTCCGCTATGGGTTCAGATTTCATGAAATCTACACAATCGAATACGATATCATCCATTACACCAGCTCGCTCTGCGTTTCTTCGGGCTATTCCTAGGCTACCCATGTTTATGTCACGAGCATGAATGACGCAACTCGATGGCGTAATTTTTTGTTTTGCCTCTTCGATTAGCTCCTCAAACAATTCTTTATTGAAGTCATCCCACTTTTGGAAACCAAACTTGCGCTTTATTCCTGGCGCTATATTTTGATCGATTAAAGCCGCTTCTATCGCAATTGTACCAGAACCTGT
The DNA here is from genome assembly GCA_938091155.1 of uncultured Flavobacteriales bacterium. GTDB lineage: Bacteria > Bacteroidota > Bacteroidia > Flavobacteriales_G > Salibacteraceae > SHAN690. The sequence continues at coordinate 4,950 of CALKOP010000198.1, forward strand.
CATGGCATCGAGTAGGGTAGTTGATCTATCCCATCCTGATAATATAACCATGGCTGCAGCAAGAATTTCACTAATTGGGGCATCATTGCTTTCCGTTCTATATCCACGTTTGTTCAAAGTATCACCTGAACTATCAAGCGCAATACTAACCTGCCGATCGGCAATGTGAAGATTGATTAGAACATCAGGTTTTTTTATGTCAACCGATGGACGCTCACCTGTCTTGTCTCTAAACTGATCAACAATCGCATCTTTTACTTTTTGAGCGGCAAACTGAGAATGAGTAAATATTTCGCTGTGGGTCGTACTGCCAATAGCAAAGGTCTTTTCATTACTCAGGTATTTTGACCAATCAATTTGCTGTATTTTTTTGTAAAGATCTTTCTCGTCTCGTGCTAGAAAACTTGAAAATGGGACGATAAATCGAGCCGCGAGTCTAGAATGAATGTTTGCAGCGTATAGCGCGCGTTGGTCACCTTCAAAAGCTACCGCTCGATTCAAAACTTCGATTTTCTTAGCACCAAGATCTTTGAGTTCAGCGGCCAAAAGGTTTTCTAGACCAAAAAGGGTTTTTGCGACAATTTTCACGGAGCTGTTGTTTTATGCAAGGTTAAATCAAACGAATTACTCTGTATGCTCTACGCGCAATATTTCAATCCTTCTTTCTTGTGCCGCAGAAGGACTATATATCGCTCTCAGCTTGTCGTTTCCGGAGTCACTAATGTTGGCGGCTGCTCTCGATTCACCGTATGGTATTTTTTCAATAGTCAGTTTTCCTGCATCAGACGATTGAGTAAGGTATTTCACAAATGCTCCATCAATGTATGTTTTGATGTAATTCTCCATAGCATCAATTCTGCGATAGGTCAAATTCAAATTGTATTCACTATTAGCAAGTGGACTGGCATAGCCTTTCACTGCTATAGTAATATCCGAACCTTTTTCAAGTTCGGTAAGTAACACATTGAGTGCAGCGTCAATTCTGGCAAGGCTACCACGCAGGTCTTTTTGAAAAAAGGACTTGGTTGTATTATACATGGAGGTTTGCGCGGAGTCGGATATTTCACTCCCGGATATTACAGATAGATATTCCTTTTGAAAGGTTAGGTATTCGTCTACTGTTTCAGCATATGTTAACTCTGTAGTGGTAGCCATCGTTCTTGGATTTGGCCTGTCATTATGAAAATAGAGGCTTATTGGGAGCAGGTCCTGTACTTCCTCCATCGTTTCCGGAATTTCAAAAACATCTACTGAATCGATTCCAGTTTCAACCTGAGTTAACTGTCCTGAGTCAATTACTACTGCGAGAATTGTATCGATCTGTAATGTGTCCTCTTCTGGAATAGTGTCAATAATCGGTACTATTTGAACCTTATACAAATCATTGCAACAGGTTTCGTTACCAGATTTTTTAAGACCTGAAATTCTATTTGAGGCGAAATATCCAATGCTGTCAGACTTTCGAAAAGCGAAGTAATAGTCGTCAGCTGGACTGTTGACTTCGGTTCCAGCATTTTTTACTGTATTGAATCTGCCGGGTTCGCCTTTGCTTTTAAAAATGTCATATCCGCCAAAGCCCATTTGCCAGTTAGAACTGAAATAGAAAGTAGTATCCGAAGAATCAAACCACGGTGTAATCTCATTTCCTTTAGTGTTAACCCTTGTGCCCATGTTCTTAATCCGTGTTGTTGGCTCACCATCTTTTATCTCAACAAACCATATGTCATAGCCACCTTTTCCACTTCCTCTATCCGATGCGAAATACAAGTATTCCTTATCCTCAAAAACCGCTGCCATGGGCTGAGTGTTGCTGCTGCTATTTTCGTTAATTGGCGAAATTAATTTGACGGGTTCCGTCCAAGTGTCACCGTTTCTATTGATTTGAAAAATGGAACAAGAAGATGGATCAGGACAATTTGAATAATAGAATCGAGTGGAATCCGAGCTGAAGGAACCATTTCCTACATGAGCATTTTGCGAGGCAATTGGTAAATCAAGTTCCTGTAATTCCCAGATGTTGGAGTCTTTGATGGCTTTTTTTATTTCAACAAAAACAGACTTGCTTTTTTTGACTTCATCACTTTCATATCGCATGGTTGCGAAATACATAGTGGATGAATCAACTAGAAACGGACTCATTTCAGCGTGTACGGTGTTTAATCCTGAATCGGGTCGATCCACTTTGTAGAATGGCTCGTCCCCAATATGATCAATAGCCCAATCGCATGATATTTGTTCGTCACGAGCACTTCGGTAGAAATCATCACGCAATCGATAAATGGCAAGAAACGCAGTCAAACTGCGTTTTGCTTCCCTGTATTTGCCCTGCTGTTTTTGCATAACCCCTAGCCAGTAAAGCGCTTCTGGAAAGTCGTACTGTTCGTCCAAACTTGCTGTGGCATCATAAAATTTTTCGGCCCTTTTGTAGTTGCGTTGAGCATGGTAGGCCTCGCCTGCTTTGAAGTTTGCCTCAACCATATTAGTGTCTTGCTTCATTGCAAGCCGATAATAGAATAGAGCCGATTCTGGAAATCCATCCAATAGTTCTTTATCTCCGCGAGCCACATATTGTTGAGGTGATTGACCAAAAGTTGGAATGGCCGCGAGAATCGATATGGCGATGAAAAAGTATTTCAATGGATTATAAAAAATCAGGACATTGCCTTACACGGTTAATTTTCTCACGAACGGTTGAGAGCGTATATATGACAATAAACTCCCACCCGCCAAGGTATTCAGAGGCAGGGCGCAAACCGTTTAAATTAAAATCATAGCTACCACCAATAAAGAGGTTGTTTTTAGTAAAACCAGCACTTAGATAGGCTGCGTCTCGTGTTCTTCCCCAAACTCCAATTTGCATACTTCGTTTATCACGTGATGCGGTAGATAGATGATATCGAAATGCTGATCCAACTAGGAGCTCATCGTATACTCCTTGAATCTGGAATTGCGCTGCGGGCATAAAATCGAAGCTTGAAGAGCCCACAGAAATAGAACTGAAAAGATGTATGTTATTCCTGCGGAGAAGCAGCCATTGAGATCCAGGTCCAAAACTTTTATCTGGCTCACTGATGTTGAATGAAGAAACACCAATACCAATTCGCTTGCGTTCGCTGACTCGTTTCTCGACATAGATTCCCCCGGAGAAATTAATCTTGTTGATGGTCGCACTTCCCGTGTTTTCTTGAGACTGCGATGTGGCATTGAATCTATTATTGAAGTATTGATCATTCCAAGAAAACTTCGACATATCCAATGATTGCTGAAAAAATTCGGGTTGAGCTCCTAACGAAACCGTGAAATTTTTTGCCTGTCCAAACCTGAGTTTTAGTGATAGAGGTGCAGCAATTGATGTTGTTGTTAATGAGCCTAAACCAGTGTAGTCATGGTAAATTCGCAGTCCAACAGCCAATGGCTTCAAATTAAAAGGCCTATTTAACTCAGCTCCTCCACTAAATGTTTGAAAGGGTTGTGCGCTCACTGAAGACCATTGCCTACGAACGATTCCCGAAAATCGATACGTTCCATCAAATTGACCCGTAAGTGCAGGGTTAGTAAATAGAGGAGTGGCAAAAAACTCACTGAAATGAATGTCTTGACCCAGTGTGGCTAGACTCAAAAATAACGCTGCTATGAGAGTTATCTTTTTCAATTTCCAACAACAGTTACATTACCCTTTCGAAAAATGTGTTGATTGTCAATGCATCGTGCTTCGAAATAATAGACATACACAGCGTTGTCAACTCGAGTCCCTTTATAGCTACCGTCCCAGCCTTTTGACTGAGTGTCTGTGCTAAACATCAGTTTTCCCCATCGATCGTAGATGGCCAATTCCATAGATTTAATATTCTTCCCTCTCAGGAATAACTCTTCGTTTATTCCGTCAAGATTGGGTGAAAATGCGGTTGGTAAGAACACTTCCGGCTCACCACAAATGATTTCATAAGGGTAGATGGTGACTGAATCTTTAAACGAACATTCAGGTAAGTCACGATCCGTAACGCTATATACATAGGTCATTTCCTCCTTTGGTTGAGCGATGGGATTTGCAATTTCAGCATCATCCAAATACAATTCTGGTGCCCAAGAAAAGAAGAAGCCATCGCTTGGTGTTCCCTCTAGTTGCACTTTTTCACCCAGAAAGAATGAGTCTTTGCTGGCGGTAGCACTTACCGCGGCTTGACTTAATGCACTTACTTGGATTCGAACAGAATCACGCGCGTTACATCCATCCACCACCAGGCTAGTCGCAAATAGGTGATAGGTAACAGCCTCAACTTGATTGATTAGAATGAAGTTTTCTGTTGAGTCGGTGAGCAACTCTTGACCGGTTCCAGGTACATATGGCTCAAACGTCCAATAATAATGAAATGTGTTTTTGGGATCTTGTGATATAGCCTCAATAAACGCGTCTTGGTTTTGACAAATGGCTGTATCACTAGTGAGTTTAATGTCTCGATCACTGACGGTAATTTTTACAGTGTCGATTATAGCGCATCCATTTTCTTTGCTAGCCCTAAAGAAGAATCTATTAATTGCTAGCGGCAAAGCATCAACTAGCAGAGTGCTATCTGTTCCAAGTAAATCAGAGAAGTCCGGTAGATTACTCCATTCATATGTAGCATTTACTCCAATCGCTTTTCCTGATATTGAGAAAGGCGAAAAGGTGGAACAAACAATGGTGTCGTTGCTAACATCGGTATCGAAAAAGTCGATGTTCACAGTCTGTGTAATTCGCTCTGAACATCCTCCATAGTCTATTACAAGCGTTAGTGTCGTAGTCTGATTTAAGGTTGCAAATGGATTTAGAATATTTCCATCAGAAACAAATTGAGAAGGAATCCAAGAAATATTTGCGTTGTCTAAATAGTTAAAAAGTGCCGGATCGGGTCCAATTTGTATGGGTGTTCCTATACAGGTGTCGAGTGATGGAATTGAGTAAACAGTATCTTGTTTTATCACTATTTCCTGTTCAATAGTGTCATGAAGGTTGCAACTTCCTGGGTCGCTCACTATTAAGCGAATAGTATATGTGCCAGAGTTTAAATAAGTCTGGCTTGGATTTGCACTAGTTGAAACCACCCCGTTTCCGAAATCCCAGAAAAATGTACTAGAATTTTGAGTCAGGCTTTGATTATTAAATTGAACGGTGAACGGTGCGCAACCAAATGCAGGCGCTGTGAAATCCGCGATAATAATTGGAAGTTCAAAGTCGATTTTGAAAACGCCCAGATTACAATTGTTACTTCCATTCAGCTCACTCCATGCTCCTGGATCTGGTTCAATGGGGAAATCATTTTCTCCACCACACCCCGCACAAACTGCCTGATAGATTTTACCTGATCGATCAAATCGACTGGTGCCTCCATCCACATGCTCTCCGCCAACAGTACCAGACTGATCACCGCCATAAAAAGATCCAAATACTAGCACATCTGCTTCCGAGTCTAAAACACAGAGATAGAATTCTGATTCAGCCTGATCTGTATTTTGCTTAAATGCATCGTTTGAGGTAGGCAGACCACCTACATCGGCAATATCCCCATTGCCAAAATTCTGATTCGTGTTTCCTCCCCATCCCGCTAGGTATATGGAATTACATACGTCAACTAAGAAACTTGTGGGTGATATGTTAGGTCTACCAGATGTTGGTCCAAATTGTGTACTCCAAACAACAGATCCTAAATCAGGTCTAAAATGAGTTACCACTTGTCCACCGCCAACATCATTAAAAGCAGCACCACCTCGCATGAAATGATTTCCATTGTTATCGGTTTGACCAAAAACATGTGGATGATCATCCCTATCCAGTTGTATTAAATACATCTGATCATAAGTCGCGGATCCATGAAAGGTAGAATTCAAGAGCGTTTTGCCGTTCTCACTGATGTGTGACACATAACCATCGCAGCGTCCTACATTGCTGGTTGCTTGAAATGCTCCTGCAATAACTGGGAAATTGGATGAAGACGTACCGCCACTTATATATAATGTATTGTCCTTAGCTATGGCAACACCATAAGTCGCGTCATCTGCGGTTCCTCCTATGTACGAACTCCAAATAATCTCAGTTAAACTGGAGTTTAATTTAACAACGACTCCATCTTGCTGTCCTCTTTTTGTAGGTTGAAATGATCCACTTGTTCCTGGGAAATTTGTGCTATTTGTACTAGAGACCACAATAACATTTCCTTTGTTGTCAAGGTTAATTTCTCCCCTAGTTTCATCAGCATAGTTATAACGGGTGGCGCTCGCTGTATTCAAACCATCATTTCTTGATCCACCCAGATAGGTGCTTCCAACAATTGAAGTGCCCGTTTCGTTGAACTTAACCACGAACATGTCAGATCCGCTATAGTTAATAGATGAAGACGTTGTTACCGCAGTTCCGCCATTAAATGTCCTGTCATGAGCATTTGTTGTAGTGGGAAGACTATCTGAAGACGTGGTTCCTAGCAAGTGCAAATTTCCATCTTCATCCACAATCATACTATGCGGCAAATCAATGCTTTCACCACCAAAATAGGTAGAGTATATTAAACTGGTGCCCGCTGAATTGAATTTACTAATTACCGCATCGGATGGATAACCGGGCAGATTATTATAATTAGGGCCATTATAACTTATATCAAAAGCGCCTAATGTAGTCGGATAGCCTGTTGCGTAGATCCCGCTTCCTCCATACAGGTTGCCAAATCGGTCCGGAGTAGCCGTATATCCCCAATTGTCGCTAGTAGATCCAGAGAACGAAGAGAAAATCAATTCGGGATCAATGATTAATGGTAAAGTGGTGTCGTATTGTGGAATAGAGTAGGAGATGGTGGTATTAGACAAGACAAACTCGGCTTCGACTTGCCAACGCTTATTGCCACGTTCTTGGAAAACTTGAGGTTTAGATTCAAGAAGATCCCCAATTGTCGTAGAAACTATTAGATTCCCATCCCTATCAAATTTCACAGCATCTGCATGGAATATCTTGATTCTAATATCCCGATAATCCACACCCTCTTCTACAATAAATTCATATTTGAAAAACTCACCGTATTCTTTTAGCCGAAGGTCAATGCCGTCATATATTCCCTCATAGACTAGTTCATGACTTGGATAGATTTCCGATTTCCATCTATCTGAATTTGGGCTCAGATAATAGTTGTTATAGTTTGAATACGGGAGACTTCCGCTAATCGTAGCATCTTTATTAGCGCCAAGGAATTCAAATCTAATTGAATGGTGATGTTCAATGTTATCTGCCAATGGGTCGCGGGAGCCGTGTGGTCCGTAAATCCCGCTTCTATCCACAAAATGAAAGATAATTCCAATCTGTTCTAAAAAAGCCGCACCACCCTTTATGTCGACTCTGTGATGAAAAGGACCAGGCCATTGACCTTTATTTTCAACAAATCCTTGGGCGATCAGGCCAGAACAAAAAAGGAGGAATAAAAAAGTAGTTAATATGTTGCTTCTCATATCCGTGGATAAAGGTAAAAGACTGAACGCATCTGGACTGGTTGGGGCTTGTGAAAATTCAAGAGAATACCCATACGGTTAAAAACAACTTACTTTGTGTTTCAAAGTGGAATTCTTATGCAAGAAAATCAGGTATCGCTAGACACTCTCAAAAACATCAAATCCATGATGGAGAGAAGCTCTCGTTTTATATCTCTCAGCGGAT
>CALKOP010000199.1 GCA_938091155.1 uncultured Flavobacteriales bacterium
GCAATTTTGGCAATTGCATAGGGCTCGTTAGTTGGCTCAAGTTTTCCAGTTAATAATTCTTCTTCTTGCATGGGTTGTTTTGCATTTTTTGGATAAATACAACTAGATCCTAAAAACAGCATCTTCTCTACTCCTGATATATGCGAAGCATGAATGACATTAGATTCAATCATCAAGTTCTCATAGAGAAACTGCGCGCGATATGTGCTGTTAGCAACAATACCTCCAACCTTAGCAGCTGCCATGAAAACAAACTCGGGTTTTTCCGAATTGAAAAAGTAATTCACATCTGCCTGATTTGTTAAATCCAACTCAGATGAGGTTTTGGTAATTAAATTATCAAAACCCGCTACGCTAAGGGCACGAACAATTGCAGAACCAACCATACCTCTATGGCCAGCGATGTAGATTCGGCTGCTCGATTTCATTACTCTTGAGATTGGATCACATCATGACCTGCATCCATCAGATGCTTATCGCGAGTAAATCGCTCTAAATCAGCTTTCACCATATCGCTGCATAGCTCACTGAAAGTGCGAGCAGCCTCCCATCCAAGTATTTCTTTCGCTTTTGTGGCGTCCCCAATCAACAAATCGACTTCTGTTGGTCTAAAGTATTTTGGATCAACTTCAACAACCACTTCACCTGTCGACTTGTCAGTTCCTTTCTCTTCGATTCCAATTCCGCTCCAAGTAATCTCAACTCCTATTTCCTTGAAAGATAACTCAACAAAATCACGCACCGGGATTGTGGTGCCGGTTGCCAGTACAAAGTCATCAGCAACATCTTGTTGCAGCATTCGCCACATACCTTCTACATAGTCTTGAGCGTGTCCCCAATCTCGCTTAGCATCTAGATTTCCAAGAAACAATTTCTTTTGCAAGCCAAGTTTATATTTAGCAACAGCCCGAGTTATTTTTCTTGTGACAAATGTTTCTCCACGCAGAGGCGATTCATGGTTAAACAAGATTCCGTTGCAAGCAAAAATGCCGTATGCCTCTCTGTAGTTTTTACAAATCCAGTAGGCATATAACTTAGCAATGGCATAAGGGCTTCGTGGATAAAAAGGCGTTGTCTCCGATTGTGGAACCTCCTGAACTAGTCCGTATAATTCTGAGGTTGAAGCCTGATAAAACTTTGTCTTTTTCTCAAGCTTAAGTATTCGAATTGCTTCTAACAAACGAAGTGTTCCCAAGGCATCTGAGTTGGCCGTGTATTCGGGTGTTTCAAATGAGACCATGACATGGCTTTGTGCTGCCAAATTATATATCTCATGTGGCTGTGTTTCTTGCACAATTCTGATAAGATTAGTGCTGTCCGTTAGATCGCCATAGTGCAGATGAAACCTTCTATTTTTTTCGTGCGGATCTTGATATAAATGGTCTATCCGTTCTGTATTAAAAAGACTACTTCGTCTTTTAACTCCGTGAACGATGTATCCTTTTTCAAGCAATAGTTCGGCTAGATACGCTCCATCTTGACCCGTAACTCCAGTGATTAATGCAACTTTTGACATAGGCGCGAAGGTAACTACCCCTTATTCAACAATGAACCAGTTATTCAACAAATTCTCTTTGTTATATCGCAATTCTACTCCCGTTGAGTGATCAGTGACCATTTTGCCAGCAGCTTTTGCAATGGCATGCCCAGCACCAGTGTCCCATTCCATAGTTGGACCAAAGCGAGGATATATGTCTGCCGCGCCTTCTGCAACTAAACAAATCTTTAGGCTTGACCCCATCGATGCAAAGTCAATTTCTCCCTTTGTCTTTTTCAATTCGTCCACATATTCCTGTGTTTCTGGACTGAAGTGGCTTCGACTAGCAACAACTATATATGGCTCTATTGACTTTTCTTTAGGAATCGAAATCTTGTTTTCCAAAATAGATTCAACAGAACTATCGATCTCTACATTTTCAGAAATCCACGCTTCCGTGCCCACATTGCCGACAAATAGTTTCTTCAATACTGGCGCATAGATAATTCCATAAATTGGCAGTCCATTGTCAATCAAAGCGATGTTTACTGTGAATTCGCCATTCTTTTTTACGAACTCTTTTGTGCCGTCTAGAGGATCAACTAGCCAAAACTGATTCCAATCCTTACGTCCAGCATAATCCATGTGTTTGCCTTCTTCACTGAGAATTGGCAATCCTGTTTTCTCCAAATAAGCAATGATGGCTAAATGGCTGTTTTTGTCCGCTTCGGTTAGCGGGCTGCTATCTTCTTTGGTTTCAACATCAAAATCACGGGCATAAACCTTCATGATTTCTTCGCCTGCCTTTAATGAGGCCTCAATTAGAAGTCGTTCAAATTTCATGGGTGCAATGGTAAGTATTCAAGAAAGTATTATCTGACATCAATACCCAGCTCCACTAGCTGCATTAGTCTGCACCGGATGCCAGGTAGTTTTCACTTCTTGACAGTCCAATATCAAATATGGATCTTGATTGGAGACTTTATTCGCCCAATTCAAATAGCGTTTGACGTTGTTAGTAATGTTGAGTTCCGCAGCTTTCATTTCTCCTCTTGCGTCAACAAGTGAATTTACGTCCATGTGGGATGCCATGTGCGGCATAAGCTCAGAGGCAGAGCCTGTAAGTATGCTTATGACTCCTGCAGGTACATCTGAATTCTGAACAACCTCTGCAAAGGAAATGGACGATGTTGCTTTTGTTTCTGAAGCCAAAGCAATGACAGAATTCCCGCCAGCAATAACGGGTGCAATCACAGAAACAAGTCCCAATAAGGACGATTTTTCGGGTGCTATGGCTGCGACAATACCGGTTGGCTCATGCACAGAAAAATTAAAATGAGATGTAGCTGTTGGGTTCACAGAACTAAATAATGCGGTGTATTTGTCGCACCAACCAGCATAATAAACCAAGCGATCAATGGAAGCGTTTACTTCCTTTTCTGCGGCCTTTTTGCTCAGCCCGAGGACGTTCAATTCTTCAATGAAGGAGGCGGACCGTGTCTCTAGCATTTCGGCCAATCGATACAATATTTGACTTCGATTGTAAGCTGTCATTCCTACCCAACCGCCTTGTGCTTTTCGTGCAGCAACTACTGCATTTTTAAAATCTTTTTTTGACGATTGGCACATGTTAGCTACCGGCTCTCCTTTGGCATTGTTGATTGGGTAGTATCTACCCGACTCAGTTCGTGGAAATTTTCCTCCGATGAATATCTTATATGTCTTGTGAATTTTAAGCCTTGTCATCTCAATCAAATTTTAAATAAGCGTCTAAACCATGTACTCCGCCCTCTCTGCCAAAGCCGCTTTCTTTATATCCCCCAAATGGACTAGTTGGATCAAACTTATTGAAGGTGTTTGCCCAAATCACCCCTGCTTTTAAAGCTTTGGTGAGCTGAAATATTTTTGAGCCCTTATCTGTCCAAACCCCAGCAGACAATCCAAATGGAGTATTGTTTGCTTTGTCAATTACCTCTTCAATAGTTCTGAATGTTTGGATTGCGAGAACTGGACCGAAAATTTCCTCTTGTGATATCCTGTTACTTTGAGCCACATTGGTAAACAATGTTGGTGGACACCAATTTCCCAGCTCCGGCATTTTGCAATTTGGCTGATAGATTTCCGCTCCCTCTGCCCTACCTATTTTCAGATATCGATTGATTACATCTAATTGTTCTTTTGAATTTATGGCACCGATATCGGTGTTCTTATCCATTGGATCACCCACGATTAAAGTATTCATTCTCTTTTTCAATTTGACTAAGATTTCTTCATAGACAGTTTCTTGCACAAATAATCTTGATCCGGCACAACATACATGGCCTTGATTGAAATAGATTCCGTTAATAATACCTTCAATTGTAGCATCAATCGGAGCATCATCAAAAATGATATCGGCTGCCTTTCCACCTAGCTCGAGTGTCACCTTTTTGTTACCCGATAACGCAGCTTTATAAACCAGTTTTCCAACTTCGGTAGATCCTGTGAATGCTAATTTATTTGGAATTGGATGTGCGCACATCTCAGCGCCCGTTTTACCAGCTCCGGTGATGATATTTACAACACCCTGTGGTAACCCAGCCTCTTGAATTACTTCTGCCAATTTTAGTGCGGTAAGCGGTGTTGTTTCCGCAGGTTTTAAGACGACAGTATTTCCACAAGCCAATGCAGGGGCAATTTTCCATGCGGCCATAAGCAGCGGAAAGTTCCAAGGAATAATTTGCGCGGCAACTCCCAATGATTGCGGCTTTCGCATAGGAAACGCATATTCCAGTTTATCCGCCCATCCAGCATAATAGAAAAAATGTGCTGCCGCCAATGGAATATCAATATCTCTAGATTCTCGAATAGGTTTACCACCATCGAGGGATTCAATAACTGCAAACTCGCGGCTTTTCTCTTGAATCATTCGCGCAATTCGGTAAATGTATTTTCCGCGTTCAGCACCCGATAGTTTGCTCCAAGGTTTGTACGCTTCAGCCGCAGCCTTCATAGCCTGGTCTACATCCTTTTCATTAGCTTCTGCAACCAGCGCAATTGCTTGTTCAGTCGCAGGATTCACTGTTTCGAAATATTTATTTGAAAACGGCTTTTGAAATTCACCATTTATAAAAAGCTCATACTTTTTTTTCAGCTGAACGTGCGCTGCGTTTTCTGGCGCTAGGCTAAGGTTCCACTCTTCCATAACTAGTCTTTTGAGAAATATTGTGGAGCCTGGTAGATTCCAGATTCCTGTTTTGCCATTTGCATTAATACATCATTAGCTAATCGACTTGCACCGAACCTAAACCATTTGTTGGACAGCCATTCTTGACCCAATACCTCCTTAACCATCACTAAGTAATGAAGTGCTGTTTTTGCATCAGAAATACCACCTGCTGGCTTCATCCCAACTTGTACTCCAGTTTTTTGGTAATGATCCCAAATAGCCTGCAGCATCACAAGTGTTACTTGCATATTAGCAGCTTGTCCAATTTTACCCGTACTCGTTTTTATGAAATCGGGATGTGCAAGCAAGGCAATATCGCTGGCTTTTCTTACCTCATCTAAAGAGCCAATTTCGCCTGTTTCAAGAATTACTTTTAAGCGAACATTGTTGGCAGAACACAAGGACTTTACCTCCAATATTTCGTAAAGTACATATTCATAATTACCCTGCAGAAATTCCCGTCTGGAAATGACCATGTCAATTTCATCTGCGCCTTCGTCAATTGCAAATTGAGTCTCTAATAGCTTATTTTCCAAAGTAGATTGACCGCTTGGAAAGTATGTTGAAACAGCGGCAACTTTCACATCAGATCCTTTCAAAGCATCTTTTGCTGTCTTTACCAAAGTAGGATAAACACAAACTGCCGCAACAGAAGGCACCCCTTTTAACTGATCCTGAGGATGCATTGCTTTATAGCATAACTGTCTAACCTTATTCGGAGTATCCGCCCCCTCAAGAGTAGTTAGATCAATCATACTCAGCACCATGCTCAATCCCTGATTCTTCGCATGAGTTTTTATACTCCGAGACTTTATTCGTATAATGCGATCATTCACACCCATTAAATCTACCGGAGTCGGCTTAAAACCAGATAACAATTGCTCTGCATTCATATTACTCCAAAACTATGAATCCAACAAAAGCAAATCTCCATTTCATCACAAAAGCAGTATAGTATATTTACATTTGCCAGCGCAAATATGAAGGACGAAGGAAACAATGTATTTAGTGTATTTGACGAGATTATTTCTCGAGATGAGAAACAGCGTTTCCTAAGTCAAAAGTCGCGAGTCATTTGGATGACTGGTTTAAGTGGGTCTGGAAAGACAACTTTGGCTAAATACTTAGAGCGAAAGCTCATGGATAATGGATATTATTCAAAATTACTTGATGGAGATAATGTACGTTCTGGTTTAAATGCTGGACTAGGTTTTAGTGAAACAGATCGAACAGAAAATATTAGAAGGATAGCAGAGGTCTCAAAACTATTCCTGGATGGAGGTATAATTTGCGTCAACAGTTTTGTAAGTCCTACTCACGAAGTTCGTAACCAAGCGAAAGTAATTATTGGAAGTAATGACTTTATTGAAGTATTTATAAATACATCATTGGAAGAATGCGAAAAGCGTGATGTTAAGGGACTATATGCTAAGGCAAGAGTTGGCGATATTCCAAATTTTACTGGAATATCATCGCCATTCGAAGCCCCTGAAAACCCTGCAATAGAAATACAGACGAAAAACAAATCAATTGAAGAAAGTGGTGATGAGCTGTTTACAAAGCTTTTGCCTTTGATTAAGATCTAATCATGAAATACAATCTGACACATTTAAAGGAATTGGAATCGGAGGCAATTTACATCATACGTGAAGTAGTTGCGCAGTTTGAAAATCCGGCATTATTATTTTCCGGTGGTAAGGATTCAATCCTATGCTATCATCTGGCGAAAAAGGCATTTTACCCTGGTAAAATCCCCTTCCCTCTTGTTCATGTTGATACTGGACATAACTTTCCCGAAACCATTCAATTTCGAGATCAATTAGTTGAAAAGGATGGAGTTGAATTAATTGTAGGGTCTGTACAAAAGAGTATTGACGAAGGAAAAGCAATTGAAGAAACCGGATTCAACGCGAGTCGAAATGGACTTCAAACGGTAACCCTCCTTGATACTATTGAAGAACACAAGTTTGACGCCTGTATGGGCGGTGCTAGAAGAGATGAAGAAAAGGCAAGGGCCAAGGAAAGATTCTTTTCACATAGAGATGAGTTTGGACAATGGGATCCAAAAAACCAACGACCTGAGGTTTGGAACATTTTCAATGGAATGAAAAACATGGGAGAGAACTTCAGGGTATTCCCAATAAGCAACTGGACTGAAATGGATGTTTGGCAGTACATTCTCGCTGAGAACCTGGAATTACCAAGTATATACTTTTCACATGAGCGAGAGGTTTTCCTAAGAGACGGAGTAATTTATTCTGATGGTGAATTCATGAATAAGAAACCAGAAGAAAAAGTTGAAAAAAGAACTGTCCGATTCAGAACTATTGGCGACATGAGCTGCACAGGAGCCGTTGAGTCCCCAGCAGATGATTTGGAGAAAATTATTGAGGAAGTTGCAGCAACAAGGACCACCGAAAGAGGCACTCGTGCTGATGACAAGCGGTCAGAAGCAGCTATGGAAGACCGAAAGAAACAAGGTTATTTCTAGGCTACAACTACGATTACAAAACATAAAAGACAAAGTAAAAAACACTTGAAATGAGTGAAAATACTACAGCCGGATATTTAGACATGGAATTACTTCGCTTCACTACAGCGGGTAGTGTAGATGATGGCAAAAGCACCTTAATCGGAAGATTATTATACGATAGCAAAGCGATCTTTCAAGATCAATTAGAAGCGGTTGAAAAAGCTAGCAAGAGAATTGGCGGAGAGGGTGAAGTTAATCTTGCTTTACTGACGGATGGATTGAGATCTGAGAGAGAGCAGGGAATTACAATAGATGTTGCCTACCGCTATTTTGCAACGCCAAAGCGTAAATTCATAATTGCAGACACGCCTGGTCATATTCAGTACACTAGAAACATGGTGACTGGTGCAAGTACTGCGAACCTAGCTATCATTTTAGTAGATGCTCGTCATGGGCTAGTAGAACAGACGTCTAGACATAGTTTTATTGCCTCATTGCTCGGCATTAAACATGTTGTATACTGCATTAATAAAATGGATTTGGTTGATTACTGTCGCGAACGATACGAAGAGATCAAATCGGAAATTGAAGACTTTGCAAGTAAGCTAGACATCAGTGATGTACGATATATTCCTATAAGCGCGCTTTTCGGTGATAACGTAGTGGATCGATCTAAAAAAATGGATTGGTACGAAGGAGCAACACTGCTTTACACGTTAGAAACGGTTCATATTGGAAGTGATGAGAATTTGGTAGATGGTCGTTTTCCTGTTCAGAATGTTATCCGACCGCAAACGACTGAGTTTCATGATTACCGTGGGTATGGAGGACGTGTTGCTGGTGGAGTTTTGAAAAAAGGGGATGAGGTAACCGTTCTTCCATCAGGTTTCACATCTAAAATTGCGAAAATCGATAGTTTTAATGGTGAAATTTCAGAGGCCTTCCCCCCTATGTCTTGCACTATAATGCTAGAAGATGATATTGATGTGAGTCGAGGTGATATGATTGTAAGAACAAACAATCAACCGAGTGTTTCTCAAGATCATGAATTGATGGTTTGCTGGATGAGTCAACGCCCGATTCAGTTGAACGGCAAATATGCTGTTAAGCATACATCTCGAGATGCACGCTGTATTGTCAAGGAAATTCGATACAAAGTCGACATTAACAACCTACACAAGCTTGAAGATGATAAGGCAATTCAAATGAATGACATTGCCCGAATTACAATAAGAACCACCGTTCCATTGTTTACTGACCGATACCAAAGAAACCGAAACACAGGTAGCCTCATATTAATAGATGAAGCTACCAATGAAACAGTTGGTGCCGGAATGATCATTTAAGTCTTCAATCTAAATCTAGTTGGGAGTGCATGCGTAACATTCACTGGCTTACCTCTTTGTTTACCTAGATTCCAGTCTGGAATTTTATTCATTACTCGAGTTACCTCTCTTGTAAAATCTGGATGGGGTGAGCGAAGAATTTTAATGCTTTTCTTATCAATTTCACCGGTGCGAGTCACGGTAAATTGCTCTGCTAAGTAACCCTGATCGCCTTGGTCTCTTCTACGAGATGGGTATTTATGTTCTGTGCTAGAAAAAGCTCAAGCCCCTCAAGAGTTGGTTTTTCTTCCACCATTACAAAAGGGATATCATCTACAATATCTGGCTCTCGAATAAAATCAGGGACATATAATCCTGAATCATTAAACACATATGCTTCTGTTGGTTCCTTGGCTTCTTTAACAATTACTGCATCTGGTACAATATTCAACAAAGCCGTTTGGCGGTTTATTTTTTCTGGTCTGATTATCTTCTCTAGTTCTAGCTCGGGAAGGGTAATTCTAACATCTTCCTCAGTCAAATCGAGTCTCTGACTCATTTCTCCAGTAAAAATGAATTTGGCAGCTATTGGCTCCCCATACTCAAGAACACATAAGGAGCTAGCCAATCCAATTACTAGTCCAAGGAAGAGTCGTTCGGGTGTTGTCTTTTCTTTTTTGTAGTTCATAGCTTTTGTTTTTATACAACTATCAACTCGATCTCAAAAGAATTGGTATGTTTTCCCATTCAGGATTAGAATTCGGTAGGCAAACCAAATAATACGGCATAAAAAAGCCCCAGCAAAAAACTGAGGCTTCAAATAATTCTATTTGCCTTACTATTTAAGATTGAATCTAAATGGAAGTTTGTAATACACGGCAACTGGCTTTCCTCGTTGACGACCTGGTTTCCAATCTGGCATATTCTTAACAACTCGCTTGGCTTCATTATCCAAAGCAGGATGAACACCTCTTAAAATCGTGATATCTTCTGGATCCACCTTTCCGTCTTCTCGCACAACAAACTGTACATAAACAACGCCTGTAATCCCTGCGTCTTTTGCAATGGCAGGAAACTTAGTGTTAGAGCTTAACCATTTCATTAGCTCAACCTGTCCACCTGGAAATTCTGGTTGTTCTTCCACAATGTGAAAAATTTGGGGAGCCTCAACAACATCCTCAGGAATATCAACGATTTCAAAAACATCGTCTTCATCCATCTCCGTATCCTCAATTTCGAGTTCTTCTTCGATTTCTTCATCATCCTCAACGATTTCTATTATGGTCGTTGGTGGTGGCGGTGGCGGTGGTGGCGGTGGTGTTTGTTGAGTAATAGGAATCATTTCTTCCTCTTCGAGTATGAAATCCAGCTCTCCAAGAGCATCGAGATCACCTTCATATTGAGTCCACTCAAAAGCCACAAGCACTACTCCTAATGAGAGCAGGAGGCCAATAAGGAAGTAAACCCCTTTTTTATTCTCCAGATTTGCAGCTGTACTTTTCTTTATTTGCATCTTATAATAAGAATTAGACCACCAAAATACTCAGTAAAAACCGTTTCTACGAAGCCTTAACGTTAAATTTTATCTTGAATTATAATACGGTCAAGAATATGACTCTCTTCCGTATATCGTCAAAAATACTCCAAGCCCAATAGTGGCTCCCACCATGTTAGCTAACATGTCTGAAACTTCAATGCTTCTATTTATGAATATTGTGCCCTGCATTAGTTCAATTAAAACACCATAACACACGCATCCTATCCAAACTTTAAGCTTCACATTTGACCGAAGAAAAGCAAAATTTTGCTGCTTTATAAAACCCACAGTAAGTAGGACAAACAACAAACCAAAAAGGATTGTGTGTATGATTTTATCAAGATGCTCATGTCTGGCTTCTTGAAATTGACCACCAGGTAGGGCGCACAGTAACAAAACAAAAAACGCCCAAGCAATACCGAGGGCATTATGTCTTAAAAACACCTAGGCTCCGATTTCACCGTTGTAGTCATCAGCTGAGAGTAAATCATCCAATTCTGATGCATTACTTAGCTTAACTTTGACCATCCACCCTTCAAAGTATGGGTCAGAATTTACCAGGTCTGGAGTGTCCACCAAAGCAGCGTTTACAGCTATAACTTCACCACTAATCGGCATAAACAAATCCGAAACAGTCTTGACAGCTTCTACCGTTCCAAAGACCTCCTCTTTGTCAAGTACTTCGCCTTCTGTGTCAATTTCAACGTATACAATGTCACCAAGTTCGCTCTGTGCGTAATCAGTAACACCAATAGTAGCTTCATCGCCATCCACCTTGATCCACTCGTGATCTTTTGTGTATTTAAGGTCTGCAGGAATATTCATTCAAATAGGTTGTTTGGCGCCAAATATATGGCTTGATTTTCGGAAAATACGCAATCATGACTTTTATCCTGATAGCGTAAATCGAAGACTGAAACCAGCGTTAATATTTGATGTTGGAAAAGAGTTTGAAATGGCTGGTCTATTGGCAACCCAATCATAGAACAATCTAAGATTTAAGGCCTTTGTAAGTGAATAATCCCCCGTGATTTTTAATGAGTAAACTGTTTGTCCAGCAGTAACCTGCGTCTCATCCTCTACAATTTTCCTGATAATAGTCTCTGAGTTTCGAATACTGAAATCTGCTCGCAGTATCAAATCACTGGTAATAACGTTACCCCGAATAGGGAATGGAAGCTTAAGTTGATTTAGTGTATATCCAGAACCTACAATATATTCCACGTTACCAATTTCTGTAATCTGCCCATTAGAAGTGCTCAACATTATGTTACGGTCTCTTCTGATTTCAAATCGCGTTAGAAGACTATTCTGCCAGGTCATGTCGAAATTTATCAATGGAGAAAATTGCTCTGAGATATTTACTTGAGATATGATGTATTCCGGCTGAATTCGATCACTGAATTCAAATGTATCCTGAACGGCATCTGACTTTTGGTAACCACCAACCGTATAACTTGAACGATAGGCATGATTGATACTGAATGTCTTGAAGTATTTCTTCATGAATTCAAGTTTGCTTAATCCTGTATAGTTGATTCTCCAGTTTGGTAGCATCAGTGTTTTCAGCGGATTGGTGCTCACATCACCCGCAGATTGACCGGTATAAGCCGCAAAAAACGCGGGAATTAACACGTCTTGATGTGCGCTATCATAACCGGTTGTGTACCCATTTGATTCTCGGGTTGAAATATCCGCTTCATCTCCCAATCTTTGCGACACCGTTACCCTGTTGGCCAGAAATTCATTGTAAATTGTAAAGTTTGATGAGTCAATTGTTTCTAAGGCCGTAGCTAGTGTTATTATAGAAGCACTAT
>CALKOP010000200.1 GCA_938091155.1 uncultured Flavobacteriales bacterium
TATGCACCATTCAGATTCGAAGTATACTACGTTTTAAATATTGATGACACCGGTGTGTAGCAAATTGTTTCCTGCACTCATTGCGAATAGGTATTCACCACCCTCTAAATCTTCGATTGGAATTATAAATTCATTGCCATAAGCCAACTCAATTGACCGAACCTTCAAGCCATCTAGGTTAATGAGGTCAAAGCGCAAGGGAAGTTGAATCTGACCGTTTACTATAAATAGCATGAACTGCTCTGAAGCAGAAACGCTAACGGAAATTTTATTTTGACTTTTTGGAATCATAACCTGCAATCACCGTTGTAGACGCAGCGTTTTTGAATTTCGTTGGTAGGCCAAATGTTAACGAGTCGTAATCTTTTACAATACTGATTTGAATATCTCTACTGAACCGTTCGATTCAATTTGAATTAAATAAAGGCCGTCATCATTCAGCCTTATGTCGGTATTGCCCTGTAGATAGGGTCTATCCATGACCTGTTTGCCCAATATGTCATAAATTTTTAATTGATAGATTTTAGCAGAAGGCGGTGTAATTAAAATAGAGTTAATCGATGGGTCGGTCTTGATCAGAAACTGGTTTCCTGCCAATCTCTGTATGCCAACAATATTTATGTCAAAACAATCTGAGGTATCCACACATCCGTTGCTCGAAAGGCGAACGGCAAAACTGCCATCCACCGCCGATGGGTATGTTTTTCCATTGCTGCCAGAAATAGCGACAAAGTCATCATCACAATCTAGCCATTGGTAGTTAACGTTGTTTGCTTGGGCAGTTAATTTATATCCTTCTTGCGAAACGGCAGTATTCACCTCCTTTATAGTCAGTTCAATATTCAGTATCGAATCACACCCCATGGCGTTGATTAGTGTATCAATATAGCTGCCAGAAGTAGTCCATGTGTAATTACCACTGGGTGAGGTATATGATAAACAAGCGTCAGGTGCTAGATTCTTTGATGATGCAGACAAAACAGTCACGCCTATGCTAATGATAGAATCGCACCCTGCACTATTAGATATAGTATCTATGTATGTGCCGGATTGGACCCAGACATGGTTTCCACTTGGAGAAATAACTTGTTCGCAACTAGACAGAGTGGTTGTCGCGGTCGTGTTATTTATGCTGAGGTTAATGGTCAATATAGAATCGCATCCTACCGCATTTGGCAATGTATCCGAATATTGGCCGCTTTGCATCCAAGTATAATTACCGCTAGGCGAAATATAACTCGCGCATTCAGCGACACTAATTGTGGTGTGTGAATTATCCAATATACTAAGGTTAATAGTCATGTTAGAATCGCAACCTTGTGCTGTTTGTACCGTATCATGATATGTTCCAGATTGAGTCCAAACATAACTTCCGCTGGGACTAATTAGAGAATCACAGCCAGTAAGTGATATCGAGCTCGAAACATTGCTAGCCGATAGATTGTAACCGGTAACCCAATTAGAAGTTGTTCCTGTTAGCGCAAAGCCACTCAAATCCCCATCATTTCCATTTCCGCTGACATCCGGTGATTCGTCTATACCTGTATTTGTACTATTTACCGTGCCTTGATTCATTTTGTGATAGGCCACAAGCCCACTCGGTATGCTGCAGAATTCTGTATTCATGTTATTAGAAATTTCAGACGCACTTCTGTCATAGTTCCAAACCCTCACTTCGTCAATTACACCTGCAAAGTTGTTTGCGCCATCTACCCGCTCGCCAATTTGAAAGCTATTTGTAGTTGCAGTGTTCATGGTTACGTTACTCAGGTTGAATGATGCTTCAAGGCTACCGTCCGCATACAATCTGAATTTTGGGCTGCTGCTATTATTGAAAGTGATAGCAACATGGTGCCAATTGTTGTCTGAAATAGTAGTCGGTCCTGTTACACCTTGTCCGCCAATTTCACAGCGCAACTTCCCGCCAATCATATTAAATGTGAAACGTTGACCTGTTGTCATGGCGCCCCAATCAGTTATTACTTGCTGCGATGCAACATAAGTTGTCTTTATCCAAGCTTCAACTGTTCTTGAATTTGTGCCAGAAATCCCACTATAATCTGTTTCAATAATATCATTCACACCATCAAAATGCAGTCCGTTTGGGTTTTGAGTAAATCCGTTCAAAGCCAATATGGAAAGGAGGATGTATGCGTATAGATGCTTCATATTAATTGTTTATTGGATTGCTTAAGAAGCGATAACCAATGCCTCGAATGCTGTGGAAATATTGCGGGTTTCGTTGGTCTTTCTCGAAGTGCTTTCTAAACTCCACCATGAAGTTGTCAACCGTCCGAGGACTTGGGAAAACATCGACACCCCATACAATATCTAAAATTTCATCGCGGCTTATGCTCTCACCATCTCGCTCTATTAAGAGGCGTAAAATCATTACTTCTTTTTTGCCCAATTCAATGGTTTTTCCGTCATGCGTTTCCGCTTGATGGCGATCAAAAAAAATACGATTGCCTCCAAATTCGAATTCAGATATTCCAACTTTACCTTCTGGTCCTGATCTCTCTAACAGGCGCTGTACTCGCAGCAATAATTCCTCTAGATCGAATGGCTTTACCAAGTAGTCGTCACCTCCAATTTTTAATCCTAGTACTCGATCTTGAGCCGAGTTTTTGGCGGTGAGAAAAAGGATTGGAACTTTTCGGTTTTCTAATCGAATAGATCGACAAACAGCAAAGCCATCCATATGAGGCAGCATTACATCCAATAGAATAAGGTCGAAACGATGCGTATGAAATTCCTCAAGCGCTTGTTTTCCATCAATAGCACAGACCACGTCAAAGCCCTCAAGTTCGAGATTGAGTTTAATAACCTCCAACAAGCGCTCTTCATCTTCTACTAATAGAATCCGCTTTGACATGTGGCAAATTTAAGCTTGCTAGCAAAACGAATTTGCAGGAATAGGCACATTGATGAATGTTTTTCTGTTCGTTTCTTTTGCTTGAATAATTACGACCTTCGTACTATGCGCTGTCTCCTATGTGTTCTCATCATTGTGCCTTTTTTTGGCTTAGCCCAGCATAGATGTGCTACCGATGTTCTGACGCAGCGACAATCAGAACATAACCTTGATTATGCCGAAGGATTGGACGAAATGAAACAACTCGCCACTCGATTTGAATCAGGAACGAAAACAATTGGATCAAGAGATTCCAAGAAAATCATCATTCCAGTTGTTGTGCATGTCATTTACAGAGAAGAAAGTGACAACATAAGTATGGACCAGATTCACAGTCAGATTGATCTGCTGAATCGTGATTTTAATTGGTTGCAATCAGATAAAAATAAAATTCCTGAGACTTGGCGTGATCTCGGATCTGCATCGGGATTTGAATTCAGATTAGCGGAAAAAGATCCTGATGGAAACTTCACTAATGGAGTTACACGAAAACAAACCGATATCGAAAACATTGCTAACGTGGATAATGTGGGATCTGACATCAAGTACTATAAAGCTGCGAATGGCGGAACAAACCCGTGGTATCAAGCTCACTATCTTAATATTTGGGTTTGTGAAATTGGGAATAGAGTATTAGGGTATACGTATTTGCCATCAGCAAATAATGTAGAACCGAATGATGGAATTGTGATTGAAGCACGCGCTTTTGGGACCAATGGAACTGCTATTGCACCTTATGACGGTGGAAGGACTTTGGTTCACGAAATGGGCCATTATTTCGGTCTTAGGCACCTTTGGGGCGGAGAAGAAGGTACGTGCACCAATACCGATTACATGAGCGATACACCTTGGCAGCGTGAGGCTAATTTTAAATGCTCCTCATTCCCCGCTATTTCATGTCCGGCAGAGCGTGATGGAGATATGTTCATGAATTTTATGGACTATGCAGATGATACTTGTTCACTGTTTTTTACAAAGAATCAAATTGAGTACATGCAACTTGTTGTTCGAACAGTAAAAGTGACTCTGATTCATTCAGATGGTGTAACGGGAATCACGGAATCGCAAGATGGGCAAATCAGTGTTTTTCCGAATCCTTCTGATGGGGTATTTACGATCTATGCTAATTCGACCAATAACGGAGTGTTTCGAATAATAAACGCCCAAGGGCAAATAATATCAAACGGGCGTTTTTATCAAGGTGTGGCTTCATTGGATTTGATGGGAAATCCGAAAGGAATCTATTATTTAAGAAGCGAACAAGTTGCGAAACCACTTGTTTTACACTACTAATGGAAAGTATTCCTTCGGCCATTAAGTTTTCGTTTCCAAATGAGATCCAATGGATATCTGGTATTCTACTATCCTCTGAATCGGACCAAGTACAAAGCATCAAGATTCAACCCTTTGATGGGAAATTGAAAAGGTATCAATTTAGGCAGACCGATGCGGTGGTTTTTGATATGCCAGATTGGGATGGAAAAAAATCAAATAACACCTCTGCTGCTGACTATTCGGCTATGGTCAGGCGAGCGAAAGATGCATGCCGTGGTGAATTGTCTAAAGTTGTGCTTAGTCGCTGCATAGATGTGTCCACAGATGGAATTGATATTGATACCGCACTTTTAAATCTTCGGGTGTCGTTTCCTAAAGCATTTGTTTACGCTATACAGACTGAAGAATTTGGCCTCTGGATGGGAGCAACTCCTGAGACGCTAGTAAGGAAAAAAAAGACCCATTTTGAAACGATGTCCTTGGCTGGAACCAAATGGGGGGGAGATGCTTTTACTGAGAAAGAATTAGTAGAACAGCAAGTTGTTACTGAATCCATTTTGAATGATCTTAATCTATCCTTTGAAAATGCCACAGATGCCAAAGAGGTGAATTATGGGAAAATTAGACACTTGCAATCAATAGTCCGATGGCAATCTCTGGAGTCTCTAACTTCAATATCTCAAAAGCTACATCCAACACCGGCTGTTTGCGGTCTTCCGAAAATGGCAGCGCTTAGTTTTATAAATGGTACGGAAAATTATACACGAGAATTATATACTGGTTACTTTCAAATAGAAGGAATTGGTGAAGATGATATCTCATTTGTGAACTTGCGATGCATGCAGTTATTTCGCAACCGAATCCGATTTTATATCGGAGGTGGAATTAATTCAATGTCAGACCCAGATTCGGAATGGATTGAAACAGAAAAAAAACTGGAAACACTCCTAGATGCAATTAAAATTTAACGCTGAGATTTCAAACATGCAATCTGTTCGAATGCTTATTGAGACGGCATTACAGAAAGATGTACTGAACATTGTTTTGTCACCTGGAAGTAGGAATGCACCGCTAATTATCAGCTTTAATTCAGTTGCTTTGTTTGATTGTATTTCCGTGGTTGATGAACGCACTGCTGGATTCATGGCCTTGGGGATGGCTCAGCAAACTAAAAAACCCGTTATTCTTTGCTGTACGAGTGGTTCAGCTTTATTGAATTACGCACCCGCAATCGCGGAGTCTTATCATCAGAATATTCCTTTGATTGTTTTGGCTGCCGATAGACCACAGGAATGGATTGGACAGGGTGAGGGCCAGAGCATCGCTCAAACAGAAGTGTTAAATGGAATATTAGCACACACATCGAAGTTAGTTGTAGGTGCAGCAGAAGATGATAATTGGTACAACAGGCGTCAAGTTCAGTGTGCTTTTGAAATCGCTGCGGAAAAAAACCGACCTGTTCTTATAAATATTCCATTGAGTGAGCCGCTTTATGAGACCAAAACTTGGACCATTGATTCTGAACTGAAGCAGCTTAGTTTTATTGGTCAGCAGGCAGAGGTTGGTTTGGAACAGATGTCTCATTTAAAAGAGTCTTGGTCTTCAAAGGAAAAAGTGATGATCTTAGTTGGTCAGCATCAATACAGTGCTAAACTAGAACAGCAGTTGAAGTTAGTTTTTGAGGACTCAAGAGTCGCTATATTGACAGAGACCACGGCTAATATGTATCATTTTGGTTTTGTGTCGTGTATTGATAGAACACTGGAAATCGTCAATTCAGCTGAGCAAAAATCAGACTTCATTCCTGAATTATTGATCACAATTGGAACAAACCTGATTAGTAAAAAGCTTAAATCATTTCTGCGAAATCATAACGCTGAGATAATTGAACATTGGCATTTTGGGTCCGATATGATGGATACATTCCAAACTTTGACACATTGGGTTAAATCGGAACCTTCAGAGATTATCGCGAAGCTCAGGATGCTTGATTCAGACGTCGTTTCAGGTTTTAATACGGCATGGAAGGGAGCTTTTTTTATGGCTGAACAGCGGCACGAACAATACTTAGGTGAGGTGAAGTATTCAGACCTTAAAGTGTTTCAGACCATTTTGGATTTCGTGCCAGATAAGTGGATGATGCAAATGGGGAATAGCAGTGTTGTGCGATATGTTCAGTTATTTAATCAACTACAAGGTGTCTCTTATTTTGGCAATCGGGGCGTTAGTGGTATAGAGGGTTGTACATCAACAGCAGTTGGTGCTGCCATGAAATCGAATGCCAACGTTCTTTGTATAAGTGGAGATCACGCATTTAGATATGATGCCAATGGTCTTTCATTTGAAAATCTACCTGATAACTTGAAAATCATAGTTATCAATAATGATGGTGGAAATATCTTCAGAATCATAGAAGGACCTCAGGCATTTAAGGCAAGTGATGAATTCATTGAACATACACAGCATAAATCAGTGAAAAAGTTAGTTGAATATCACGGAGTGGATTACCGGGCAGCGACTGACTTAGAATCTCTCGAAAATGAGATGCATGAATTAGTCGATGGATCTGCAAAATCATGCAGAGTTCTTGAGGTTTTTACGCCTAGAGAAGTAAGTCCCCAAGTATTAAAATCCTATTTCAAATACATTTCATCTAACTCTCTTGTTTAACACAATTCCTCCGTCAACAGTTGCGGGTTGAAAATTAGCCGCAATAGCCGCCAAGCACCCTACTTGGTGCCAGTACATTAGCATATTCCATAAAACTGCTGATATACGTGCGTTTCACAACAAGTCTACTTCTATTCGTTTTGCTTTTACCATTCGGGCCCATGGCTCAAATGAGCATGATATACGACAACGATTTAGTTGCATATAATAGAGGGTTCGAACTCTACGAAAAACAAAAATTTGGAGCTGCGAAAGAGCAGTTTGAAAAATCGATCAAGCTTATTGATGATCAAAACTCGGAGGTAAGCGCCAATGCACATTTTTATGTGGCGGATTGCGCACTTGAATTGTTTCATAAAGATGCTGAATTCTTGTTGAAAGAGTTTATTGCTAATTATAGTTCTAGTCCTAGGGTAGTGGATGCTTGGTTTCTATTGGGAAACTATAACTACCGAAAAAAGAAATGGGAACAAGCCATATACTACTATGATGAGCTGCAAATTCTAGGGTTAAAGGAGCCGCTGAAAAGTGAGTATCTGTTCAAAAAAGGATATAGTCATTTTCAAGAGAATCAGTTAGATTTTGCTGCTTCGTTGTTTTTTCAAATGGACGATCAATCATCGATTTACTACGCTCCAGGAACGTATTATTTGGGACATATTAATTATAGTCAAGAGAAGTACGCCACCGCTCTCAAATCTTTTCAAAGCCTATCTGCGCATGAATTATTTGGAAGTATTGTTCCCTATTATATCGTCCAGATTTATCATTTTCAAGAGAACTATGATGAGGTCATAGCTTATGGCCAACCATTTTTAAATGACAGTAAGGTGAAAAGAAGGGCTGAAATATCCAGAGTAGTTGGAGACGCCTTTTATAAAAAGGAAAACTACCGAGATGCAGTACCCTATCTCAATGACTTTATGGATAGTCGTAATGCGAAAGAAAAGGAAGACTACTACACCTATGGATATGCCCTTTATAGGATTAATAAATATGATCAAGCCGCTGAACAATTTTCGAAAATCTCTTATTCACTGGATAAAATTGGTCAAAGTGCCTTATACCAAATGGGTGAATCATATTTAAAAGCGAATAAAAAGTCATACGCTAGAAACTCATATCGCTCCGCATCTAGGCTTGATTTTGATCCAAAGATTAAGGAAGATGCATTATTTAAATATGCTCAATTGTCCTATGAATTGAGCTATGATCCTTATGATGGCGCAATAGCCGCATTCAAAGAATACATTGCGACTTATCCAAATACAGATCGCTCAAAAGAAGCGTATGATTTCCTAGTCAATATATACTTAACATCTAAAAACTATGATGCTGCACTAGCATCTATCGAAGAATATGAAAATCCAGATGTTAGACTCAGAGAGGCTTATCAGCGTATCGCGTTTAATAAAGGAGTAGAGCTGTTCCAAGAACGCAGTTACCAAGCAGCGATATCATATTTCGATAGATCGTTGAAATTCCCACAGAAAAAAGAGGTAGCATCTCGTGCGTATTATTGGCGGGCAGAGAGTTACTACTATATGGGTAGCTATTCAAAATCAGTAAAAGCATACGAGGAGTTTATTTACAGTCCTGCAGCCGCTTTGACACCATATTTCAATTTGGCTAATTATAATGTTGGTTATGCTTTCTTCCAGCAAGATAAGTTTTTAGAGGCTCCTTCTTGGTTCAGACGCTACGCTTCTGTGAAAACAGAAAAGGACTTGGTGAAACTCAGTGATGCAAATCTCCGAATTGGTGATTGTTACTTCATGCTGAATCAGTATGATGCAGCACAGATATATTACAGTGATGCTGTAAAAATTGGAAAAAGTGATCCAGATTATGCGCTGTATCAAAAATCGATTACTGCAGGTCTACTAAAAAGAACGCAAGATAAATTGGTTGGACTCAAAGCACTGGTTAAGGAATATCCAAAATCAAGGTACTTAGATGCGTCATACTATGAAATTGGTAAGTCACATATATCATTAGGGCAAGATGATAAGGCATTAGAAAATTTGAATCGAGTAGTGAATGATTTTCCAGGGAGTAGCTATGTGAGAAAAGCCTTGGTAAGTATCGGTCAAACACAATACAATTCTGCAAAGGATGAGCAGGCACTCATGACATTTAAACGAATAATTAAGGAATACCCAACTTTTGAAGATTCTCGAGAGGCTTTGATTGGTTTAAAAAACATTTATATCGATTGGGGAGATGCCGAAGGATATGATGGTTATGTTAATACATTGGGCTTTGTGGACTTCTCTGAAGCGGCAAGAGATAGTTTGTATTATGAAGGCGCAGAAACACAGTATTTTGATGGGAATTGCAAAGAATCAGTGGACGCATTTACTAAATACCTAAATCGATTCGAGAAAGCAATATTCGCATTGAATGCTCGCTTTTACAGGGCCGAGTGCCTAAACAAAATGGGTCGAATGGATGAAGCAATGAAGGATTTCGTATACGTTTCAGAGCAACCTCGAAACAAGTTTAGCGAACCAGCATTAGTCATGGTTTCTCGTAAAGATTTTGCCGAAAAGAAATATGTAAAAGCCTTGTCACACTATCAACGATTGGCTAAAATTGGAGAGTACAAAGAGAACTTATTAGAATCTGAAATTGGACAAATGCGGTGCAATTTCGAATTGAAAAAGTACCAAGGAGCGATATCTAATGCGCAAATTGCTTTGGAAACATCTAAGACCGATCAGAAATTGGAAAACGAGGCGAACCTTATAATAGCTAAGTCTAATCTTAATTTGAAAGCGTCTAGTGAGGCAATGGTTTATTTTGAAAAGGTCATCGAATCTGGCACAAAGTCGCAAGCGGCCGAGGCTCTCTACTTAAAATCTAGGATCTTGTTTAATAATGATCAACTGGACACTACGGAGACTGTAATATTTCAAGTTGTGGAAAAGTACAGAGGTGAAGCCAATTGGGTTGCGAGATCTCTTATTCTACTATCTGATATATATGTTAGTCGAGGCGATCTTTTTCAAGCAAAAGCAACTCTGCAGGCTATTATTGACAATTTTAAGGGTGGTGGAGAAATTCTGACTCAAGCACAGTCCAAACTAGACACAATAACTGAGATCGAGCAGAGACCCGAAGAGGTTACTCCTTCTGAATTAGAAATAGACTTTGAAGAGACAATTGAAGAATTAGAGAGATCGATTCCAATTGATTCAATTTCCCCACAATCATTACCTGAAGACTCGCTGAAGAATGAATAAGCAAATAATATTTACCATCCTTTTCGGTTGTGTTTGGCAAATTGGTTTTGGTCAGGAAGATGACAAGTATAAGCAGCTTTCGACTACGGTTATCAAGGTCAATAATTACCGGCCTACCATTAGCGATGCAAAAAAAATGGCGGAAATTCCAAGCACTGTGGATACGGTACTTCCTATGCCATCACCAGCATATCTATACGGCAATGATCCATTTCAAACTGAGTTTGTTCCAGATTCAATACAAGCGGCAACTATGAAAGGAGAGCCTCTTGATCCTTTGTACCGGGCTTATGTTCGAGGTGGGGCGGGAAATGGAATAAACTATCTAGCAGACGCTTATGTTAATGCCCTAAGATCTAGGGATGGCTCTTTGGGCTTTGAGTTACATGGCAGGGGAGCCCAAGGTTTATTTACTGACTTGCCACCAGCACCATATAATAGATGGAACGGTGAGGTTACTGGTAAGCGTTTTTTCAAGAAGCACTCCCTTGATTTTTTCGCGGGTTATGATCGAGAACGTTTGCAGTACTATGGCTATGATTTAAGTGAAAATTTATCAAACATTATTTACAACGAACTAACAAATCAGAATGAGGGAGATGATGCAGCCACTCGCAATCAATTCAAACAATATTATCAAAATATTACTGCGGGTGCTGAGCTAAAGAGCTTTTATACTGACTCCAATAAGCTCAATCATGTGGTTGCTTTAGAATATTATAATTGGTCAGACAGGAATGTCGCTAATATGGAAAACAACGTTTTAGTTGATGGATCAATTTCTCGATATTTCGGAGCTCATCAATTACGAGCTAATCTGATGGCGGATATGAATTTCGTGAATTATGTGGGTGTGTTTAATCATGGCTCCAACGGTTTAATAGAGGCGAGCCAAAGTAATTTGATTTTTGGATTAAAACCCACCATGGTCAGTCGTTGGAAAAAGCTTAGGCTGGAGTATGGAGCAAACATCCAAGCAGAAGTTGCACCAATCGCAACAACGCGTAGAATCTATCCACATGCTTACGC
This sequence comes from uncultured Flavobacteriales bacterium, assembly GCA_938091155.1. Taxonomy (GTDB): domain Bacteria; phylum Bacteroidota; class Bacteroidia; order Flavobacteriales_G; family Salibacteraceae; genus SHAN690. The sequence goes on from CALKOP010000200.1 coordinate 11,134, forward strand.
CAAGTACAACTTAGTAAAGGATGTAATAATTCCATACGCTGGGCTTGGTGGTGGATTGAAGAGGAACAGCCTTAATAGTATTTCAGAAGAAAACCCATTTGTTTGGAGTAGTAGAACAGTATTGAAAAATACAGACGAGGCAATTAGAATTTACGGTGGTTTTAGAGGTTCAATTTCACAACGTATCACATACAATTTACAAGCTGCTAGATTCGTGGAAAGAAATGCTCCTGTATTTGTAAATTACAACGCATCACAATACAATCAAGGAATCACTAGGTTCGGAGAAAACTACTTTATAGTTAATTATGATACGCTTGATGTTTTTGAGCTAAGTGGGGAGTTAACATATCGGATTGATGAGCGTTTGCAAGTGGTAGGATATGGCTCTTATAGTATGTTCGAAACTTCCCAAGAGTTTGAGGCCTGGCAAAGACCTTCTGTGCGGGCTGGAGTGACTGGATTTTACCAGATTCAGAATAAAATTATTGCCAAAGCACAAGTTCATTTTTTAGGTTCACAATGGAGCAAGTCATATGAATCTAACTCAGATGAGCTATTTGGAAATGATGGTAGAGATGTTTACGGAAATAAATTGAGTCCGATTTTTGATCTGAATTTGGGCGTAGAGTATCGTTATACCGAGCGCCTATCCGGATTTGTCAATGTCAATAACTTGATTGCTCAGCGCTATCAGCGTTGGAATCAATACCCTAGCCAACGCATAAATGTTGTAGGAGGTGTGACTTATTCATTCTGGAAGGATTAAGTGTTAATTCACTGTTGATAAAACCCCTGTATTTATTAGTGTTTGAGCCAATTTCTGGGTGAGCGAAAATTATATTTGAAGGTCTTTGAAAACAAAGAATTTATGAGCGAAGAAAATAAGCCAAACAGCGAATATTCGGCATCGAATATTACAGTGTTAGAAGGACTAGATGCCGTTCGTAAGCGTCCGTCCATGTATATTGGCGATGTAGGTGCACGAGGATTACACCACCTTGTCTATGAAGTTGTAGATAACTCGATTGATGAGGCCTTGGCAGGGCATGCAGGCACTATCAACGCAACAATAAATGAGGATAATTCTATTACCGTCTTAGACGATGGTCGAGGTATTCCTGTTGACATTCACGAAAAGGAGCAAAAATCTGCTTTGGAAGTTGTAATGACAGTGTTGCACGCAGGTGGTAAGTTCGACAAAGGATCTTATAAAGTATCAGGTGGCTTACATGGCGTTGGTGTATCCTGCGTAAATGCTTTATCGAAAAATTTAAAGGCTACTATTCACAGAGATGGAAAGCTTTATCAACAAGAATATAAAATTGGCGTACCGCAATATCCAGTAAAGGAAATTGGGGTAACTGATGTTCGAGGAACGGAAATTTGGTTTCAACCGGATGATACAATATTCTCAACTACAGAGTACAGTTTTGAGACTCTTGCAAATCGTTTACGTGAATTGTCTTTCTTAAATAAAGGAATTAAACTTTCACTAACTGATCGAAGGGAAACCGATGATGAAGGTGAGTTTTTGCGCACCGAGTATCTTTCTGAGCGCGGATTAGCTGAATTTGTCGAATACATTGACGGTGGTCGTGAAAAGCTAATTCCGGAGACAATTTTTATAGAAGGTGAAAAGAATGGTATACCCGTGGAGATATCCATGCAGTACAACACCTCCTTTACTGAAAACCTTCATTCTTATGTGAACAACATTAACACTCGCGAGGGAGGTACTCACCTTGCTGGTTTTCGAAGTGGTTTGACACGAACGCTGAAAAAATACGCGGATGAATCAGGAATGTTGAATAAATTGAAATTTGATATTGCTGGTGATGATTTCCGCGAAGGTTTAACAGCGGTTATTTCAGTTAAAGTGATGGAACCTCAATTTGAAGGTCAGACAAAAACTAAACTGGGTAACCCAGAGGTTAGAGGAGCAGTGGATCAAGCCGTTGGGGAAATGCTTTCAAATTTCTTAGAAGAGAATCCTAAAGAGGCGAGGACTATTGTGGATAAGGTGATTCTTGCTGCTCAGGCGCGTCATGCAGCGCGTAAGGCACGTGAAATGGTACAGCGTAAGAATGTGATGTCTGGATCTGGACTGCCAGGTAAATTAGCCGATTGCAGCTCAAGAGATCCGCTTAAATGTGAAATATTTTTAGTTGAGGGTGATTCTGCCGGTGGAACAGCTAAACAAGGAAGAGATCGAATGTTTCAGGCCATTCTTCCACTGAGGGGTAAGATTCTTAACGTGGAGAAAGCAATGCAACATAGAATCTTCGAAAACGAAGAGATTAAGAATATATATACGGCATTGGGTGTTGTAGTTGGAACTGAAGAAGATAGTAAGGCCCTAAACATCACAAAACTCCGATACCACAAGATTGTGATCATGTGTGATGCAGATGTAGACGGTAGTCACATTGCAACACTAATTTTGACGTTCTTCTTTCGATATATGAAAGAATTAATTGATTTAGGTTGCATCTATATCGCGGCTCCACCGCTTTACTTAGTGAAAAAAGGTGGCACTCAGAACTACGCGTGGAATGATGATCAAAGAGATCAATTCATTGAACAAATGAAAGGTGCAGGAAAAGATTCGAGTGTTGGCGTTCAACGTTACAAAGGTCTTGGAGAAATGAATGCAGAGCAACTTTGGGAGACTACAATGAATCCAGAAGATCGTACGCTGCGACAGGTTACTATTGAAAATGCTGCTGATGCAGATCATACATTCAGTACGTTAATGGGTGATGAAGTACCACCGAGACGAGAGTTCATTGAAATGAATGCAAAGTACGCTAAGATCGATACTTAGGATTTTCTGAAATTATTTAGACATAAAAAAAGCCACTCATTTGAGTGGCTTTTTTATTGGGATGCTCCACCGCTATAAGTAGTGTATAGTTTTTGAAAATTGTTTTGTTCTTCCACAGTTATCAGTAGCGATAATCTGGTATGTGAAGATTTCACCTGCTTCAATTCGATCAGCATAACCGTGAATTGAGCCATCCCACTCCGCAGATTCATTTGATTCAAATACAATTTGATTTGTGCTTAATCGCTTGATCTCGATGTGGAATGTTGCAACGTTGTTCAGTCCTTCAACTTTCCAAGTATCATTCAACCCATCTTGACGTGTTGGGCTGAAAGCCGTTGGAATATCAAGTCGTAAGCCAGACTCAACCCTGAGTGACTTGTCTTCGTAAGATGTACAACCCCATTCGTTTATTGTGTGCATGCCAACAGTATGAAAATCCTTAGAAACAGCCTTGCTGAACTCAACGCCCTTGCCAGCTGTATCTCCATCAATAACCCACTTATATGTGTTTGAGTTTGGCGTTCCCTTTAATTCAATAATTTGATCGAAACACGATTCATCGGAAACAGTATTCATTTCAAAACTTGCCGAAGGCGTATCATATACTTCAATTGATTGGGTGATTGATTGCTCATAACCATCTTGAAATTTCACGATCATCCTAGCCGTATATGCCCCAGCATCCTTGAAGTAATGTTTAACCTGTATTCCATTTTTTACTTCAAGACCATCGAAGACCCAAATCACGCTAGCGGCTTTATCAAGCTTTGCTGTGAAGGTGATATTGCTATTAGGACATTGTATTCCACTTGCAGTGAAGTTTATATTTTCATGACGAGCTGCATCGCTTTTTTTGTTTTCTTCTTCGTTTGAGGCATTGGTGATTTGTGATTCAATTTCGGATTCGTGTGATACAATCGTTGCTTGATTTACTGCTGTTTCGCCAATTTCAGAAACTGTTTTGTTTTCTAAAATTACTAATGGAATTGTATGTGCTTCTTGGGCAACATGTTCTGGGGATTCACCGATTTCATTGCTTGCACCTACTTTAATCGCTGTATCCACCAATGCAATATCATTTTCTTCAATACGGCTCGATTCAATTGAATCGGACTTAATATCTGGAAGCGTTGTGAATAATACAGTCATTACAATTGTAGCCGCGATACCACTAATGAGCGGCACCGCGAACGGCGTGGTCTGTTCAGAGTGGCTGAGATTTGACTCAAATTCCTTCCATGCATTTACATTGGCAGGAGCCTGATAGCTCTCTAGTTTCTCTTTTATTATTTCGTCAAAGTTCATTTTTTATTCCTGACTTATTTTATCTACTAATGGTTTCAACATCTTTCTAAGATTGAGTCGTGCTTTTGATAAGTTTGACTTTGATGTACCAACACCTATTTCCAGCATTTCTGCAATTTCATTATGATTATAACCCTCTAAAACATACAGGTTGAAAACTGTACGATAAGCGGGTGAGAGTTTTTGCACTGAATCGAGGACTACTTTAATTGGAATTTTTTGATAGATTGAATCGTCTTCAACTTCATCTGCCATATTCGTACCGACTCGATCAGTCAACTCAGAATCAACCACCACAGGTTTCACCTTTTTTCTTCGGTAACTGTCTATTGCGGTGTTAATTACAATTCTCTTTATCCAACCTTCGAAAGAACCATCTCCTTTATAGTTTTCAATGCTTTTAAAAACTTTGATGAATCCATTCTGTAGAATGTCTTTTGCATCATCATCATCTTTCGCATACCTTGCACAAACTCCTAGAAGTCTTCTGTACGTGGCGTTGAAAACGTCCTCTTGAGCTTTCCGACTTCCATTTATGCAACCTTTAATTAGTTGCGCTTCTTCATGTAGATGCCATATGCCCATTTACTATTCTAGAGACGATGTTTTAAATAATGGTTGCTGGAATTATCTTAATCCAGTTGGATTTCCAGTTTTACCAACAACAATCTGACCTGAAACCTTACGGTGTTCATTGTCTTTGTCCACATATCGCAGCACATAAGGATAGCTGCCAGCGTTTACGTATTCACCATTGGTAATTCGTTTTCCATCCCACGCAAATTGCGGGTTTTTAGTGTAAAAAATTTCATGACCCCAACGGTCCACAACAACTAGTTCAAAGCCATATTGTTGGATACCTTCACCTTCAATCTTCCAAACATCATTTAATCCATCACCATTTGGAGAGAAGGACTGTGGTATGTATACAGTTTGTTCTAATGAGTGATGGATTAGCTTGGTAATGGTATCTGCACAACCATCAATGCTAGTTGCGATCAGCCGAACAGTATACCAGCCTGTGTCAATGAATTCATGACTAAAAATGCTGTCAGCATCATAAACACTGCCGTCTAGGAACCATTCTATTTTCTCATCCAATAGTGATTTATCCATGAATTCAACGAATGGCTTGATAGTCGAAGGATGCTCAGGCGTGTTTGAGAAATTGGCTGTAGGAGACTCTAAAATTTGAATCAAACATTTCTCTGTTCGTTTTGCAAAACAATCGAAGTCAGTGGTCACTGAAAGCGTTACATCATAACAGCCAGGCTTGTCGTATTTATGAAAAATAGAATCTGTTTTTGCATTGTATACAGCATCACCATCACCTAAGGTCCAATTGTATTTGTAACCTGGCTTCCATTCATCAATAGAAATGGTTACGGTTGCATCCGTACAAGATTCAGTTGGTGTCGCAGAGAAGGAAGGAGCATCAGGTTCACCCACATATATATAGGCTGTGTCAACACCCTCTGGGCTTAAGCATAAATCCGTAATCGTAACGATATAGCGAGCTGTAGCTGTTGGTTGAGAGAACTGCACTGGGTTAGCATCCCAAGCTGTCTGATTCCAAGCATATCTATGTTGGTTTGGACCTTTGAACCCTCCTCTACCGCTGGCAATTAAATAAACACTTTCACCAGCACACAAAGAGTCATCTTCGATTCTAATGTCAGCATCAATTTTGCTATACCCTCCAACCTGTACAAATACACTATCGATATATGAAGGTGTTCCACAATAATCACTTACCGTAATTATGAACCAACCAGGAAGGTCAGGACTTACGGTAGCAATCGATCCAAATGATCCTGAACTCCACGCATATGAATAAAGACTATCACCACCAATTCCTGCAACGGTTACATCAATTGTGTCATATGGACAAATTGTGTCAACCTCGGGGATGACAATCCCTAGTGGCATTCTTACATTAATTTTCACACTTGCAGTATCACCAGGGCATCCGTTTGCATCTGTTGTGCTTACATAATATAATGATGATGTAATTGGGTCAACTTGTGTTGCTGCGCCTAACGAAACGCTGTCTCCAGTGAGCGAATCGAGAATCCATAAATAATTGTACGGCCCAGTACCTCCAGTTGTTGCGGCAACGAGTGCGGCAATGTTTGTAATACAAATAGTGGTATCACCAAAGGCTTCAGTTACAATACTATCGGGAACATCAATAAATACTAAGGTAGAGGTGTCACAACCGTTAGCATCAGTTACAGTTAGCCAATTTGTATCGGCACATAATGATTGAGCTTGTTGAGTGGTTTCACCCGATGACCATAAGTATGCAAACCCACCAACTCCTCCAGAACCATTACCCAAAGCAGATGCATCGCACCAAGTTACCCCCGGACAAGAAACTGGTACGGGATTAGTTATGCTCGCGCCAACCAGTGTTGGTTCAACCACTGTTACCGTTCCAGTTTGTATTAAACAACCGTCTATTGTGACAAAATAATTTCCTGCACTGACATTATTAAGAGAGTCAAAATCCAGGTTTGTATTTATTGTAGAATCAATTATTGTAGTATCGGGAGACCAGTAGTAGGAATAAGTGCCATCCCAATTTAGACCAGCGTAATTATTTGTATCTTCAGCAAAGACAATACCCGTAGAGTCGCCATTACAAAGCACATCAATGGATCCAGTAAATGCTCCTGTGAACGTATCTGGTTGATTTATCTCCGTGAAGCCTATGGCAAATTCAGCATTGCTTCCAAATGCGTAAACAGTATACGATCCCGCCGGTGCCCCAACCAAGGTGTCTGTGTCGTTGGGTGAAGTATGAACGGCAATAGTATCATTTGTTTCATCATGGACCCAATAGAAAGTATAAGGCGGAGCTGTGGCCGCTGATGTATCCCAAGCGATAGCTATACCTGTTGAATCATTGGTGCAATCTATATCTATAGAGTCCATTTCTAGGTTAATACAGCTTACAGCAATATAGACACTGTCAGAAACTGAATCTCCATTACATGTATAACCGTTAGCATAAACCCAAGTCGATTGATTAAATGATGTAGTGATTCCATTGCCAATTGAGAAAGTCTGACCATTTAGCGTTGACCATTGAATGGGCGATGTTGGAATGAATCGAATGGACTGATTTGTTGCCGTCCATTGCTGATCGTTTCTTCCAGCTACTGCTGTCGCTGCAGTGCCGTTGGCGTTATGAGTGCCTTCAGTTCCATCGCCATTTCCCCAGTTGGTGCAGACGGGGACATTAGTTAAGTTATTATGAATTATGTTCGATGCTTCGTGCAAAACAACCTGAAAGGTTCCCTGACTAGAAGTGCAGGAGTACATTGGAACGCTACTCCAAGTAACAATAAGCTTACGTAAAGGAGCTGTGCCAACGGTTTGATAACTTACATAGGGGCCAGAACCTGAGCCTGGATTCCAATCCTTCCAAGGGACCATAATGTTGTTCTTTGGAGTGTTGTTGTTCGTGCTCGGAATTGATTGGACCACCCAAGTTTGAGTTTGGCCATTGCTAAAGCCAATCCAGCCATTACTGCAGATATAAAATTGCGAGTATTGTCCGCAATAGAATGAAAAATCGAATCCAATATTGAAAGGTCCCTGAATTTGATCATCGCTCATATTTATGCTTGTACCTCCAACTGACTCTGTTTGATAGGCTAATGTATCATATGTATAACCATTAGAAGCTCCTGAATCTGCGAAAAGATATAGAAAGACCGAGTCAGGAGGACAAGTTTGAATAAGCGTGTCAAAGGGGATGTTGAACGTAGCCTGAGAGTAACCGTGCAATGAGATGAGAATAAAAATCAAATAAAGCAGATGCTTTTTCATTGGGCAAATCTAATGTTATACTCCCTTTGACGCTGCGAATAATTTAAGTTGCTTAGCAATTCGGATAATATAGTTTTGCCACTCGTTTTCAATACAATAAAAAAATCGAAAGAATGAAAGTTACAGTAGTTGGTGCTGGTGCGGTTGGGGCAAGCTGTGCAGAATATATCGCCATCAAGAATTTTGCTTCAGAAGTTGTTTTAGTTGATATCAAGGAAGGATACGCAGAAGGTAAGGCAATGGACTTGATGCAATGCGCTACATTAAATGGTTTTGACACCAAAATCACCGGTAGCACTAGCGATTATTCAAAAACCGCGGATAGCGCGGTAGCTGTTATCACAAGTGGAATTCCAAGAAAACCCGGAATGACTCGCGAGGAGTTGATTGGAATTAATGCAGGGATTGTAAAAGAGGTGAGCTCAAACATATTGAAGCATTCTCCCGAGGCAATCATCATTGTGGTAAGCAATCCTATGGATACAATGACTTATCTAGTTCATAAGACCACCGGTTTACAAAAGAATAGAATAATTGGTATGGGTGGAGCGCTAGATAGTGCTCGTTTTAAATATCGATTGAGCGAAGCTTTTGAGTGTCCTCCGTCAGATGTTGATGGTATGGTGATAGGTGGTCATAGTGACGTAGGTATGGTGCCACTAATTGATAAGGCGGCAAGAAACAGTATTCCTGTTTCTGAGTTTTTATCTGAAGAAAGAATGTCGCAAATAGTAGAGGACACTAAAGTTGGTGGAGCTACATTGACAAAATTGCTAGGAACATCAGCTTGGTATGCACCGGGAGCCGCAGTTTCTGGATTGGTTCAGGCAATTATTTGTGATCAAAAGAAAATTTTCCCCTGCTCGGCATTGTTAGAAGGTGAATATGGATTGAATGATCTGTCAATTGGAGTGCCTTGTGTTTTAGGCGCGAATGGAATTGAAAAGATTGTAGAGATATCGCTTTCTGATGCCGAAAAACAGAAGCTTGCAGAGAGTGCTGAAGGTGTTAAGAAAAC
>CALKOP010000201.1 GCA_938091155.1 uncultured Flavobacteriales bacterium
GAGGCAGTATTTGTCCAGTTCATCAAGGATGCGTTTGCATGGGTATGGTCCTAAAGAAATAATACTAATGTTGAAAGGCCTTTGAACATTCGAAGGCCTTTTTAGTGTCTATTACATTCATGAAAAAAGGTCTTTTTTTAATAGGAATTTTGCTTGTACCTTCTATGGTGTATTTGCTTTTCTCTTTGGGCGAGCATAACACAGCAAGGCTAGGATTCTACGGCACTATTGAGCGCATTTCTGAGAATGGAGACACTGTTTACTCAGCGCAGAACTTCCCCGAACTTATAGATCAGGATGGTAACACTATTGATCAATCTGAATTGTATGGTCGAGTGCTGGTTGTGGATATTTTCTCCAATCCATGTGATGCCGATTGTGCCGATAAAATATCAACGCTGAACAATTATTTATACCGAACTGGATTAAATGATAAGTGGATGCTTTTAAGTATCGCGAATGAACAAATCTCAGCAGAGGAACTGAAGGAACTCTCCACCAAGAATTTGTACAAAGGCGGTAATTGGTCCTTCGCTACCATTAAGAATGCCAGCGATAAAGATGCTTTTGTGAAATCGCTGTTTGTTGATACCAAACAGGTCAACAGTATATCAGATATTCCAACAAGCAAAGTTGCTGTCTTAGATCAAAACCAAATAATCCGGGCCTTCTTTGATGCTCGATTGCAACAAGATAACAAGACATTACAAGACGCGATTAAACTATTGATTCGAGAACCTCACATTTCATGGAAGGAACATTAGATAAGTCTAAACAATACAACAAACTCATATATGTGGTTGGTGTCGCATTAACCATTGCAGTTGGTGTGATTTATGTTACGCCAAAGATTGATATGAGTGGAACATGGATGGATCACCTGCCTGCGGTTAACGCCACAATAAATGGTACGGTTAGCATTCTTCTTTTGCTTGGTCTTGTGTTTGTGAAGAGGGGGAATATTCAAGCGCACCGTAAAGCGATGACAACAAGTATTCTGCTCAGTGCACTGTTTTTAGTGAGCTACGTATCTTACCACATTACTCATGAAAGCACGGTCTTTGCTGGTGAGGGTGTGATTAGAAATATTTACCGTTTTATTTTGTTGACGCATATACTCTTTGCAATGATTATCGCACCATTGGTTCTGATTTCATTCACGCGTGCATTGAGTGAACGCTTTGATAAGCATCGAAAAATCGCGAGGATCACTTGGCCACTGTGGTTTTACGTTTCTATTACTGGAGTCATTGTTTATTTAATGATTTCACCTTACTACTAGCCATTCATTAACTTTGCTTCGCATTATGAAAAAGGCGATACTCATTTTAGTTTTATTGGTCATGGTCATCATTGACGCAGGTGCTCAGTGCTCTATGTGCGGTGCTGTATCAGAAGCTGCCCAAAAAAACGGAAGTGATGTGGCCGAGGGCTTAAATGCTGGCATTCTATATCTCATGGGAGTTCCATATGTGCTTTTATTGGGAGTAGGATTTCTTTTGTTCAGAAAATTGAAACAGAGCAAGGCGGACAAGGCTTAAGTCTGTACCTTCAATTTTCGTTCTAAACTTCGTATTACTTATCAAGAAAGGTGGAGGGTAAGGCCCTTTGAAACCTTGGCAACCTGTTGGCTTCAACAAGGTGCCAATTCCAGTTCCATATGGGGCAAGATGAGTCAGATTTTATCTAACATATTTTCTGGAATCTCCACAATCTTGATAGTTTAAGAGATTCATGAATAAAACACAAATACAAACACAACTCGATCAGCGGATTCTAGTGCTTGATGGCGCCATGGGAACCATGATTCTGGGATATCAACTCCAAGAAGAAGACTTTCGCACGGAGGCTTTTGATGGGATTATAAAATCTTTGCGAGGAAACAATGATTTGTTGTCTATCACTCGACCGTATGTTATTCAAGAAATTCATGAGGCTTATCTAGTGGCAGGTGCCGATATTATTGAAACCAATACGTTCAGTGGCACTGCGATCGCTCAAGAAGACTACGAGTGCGAATCATTCGTAGATCAGATTAATTTGGAGTCAGCGAAAATTGCACGAGCAGCGGCAGACAAATACACGCAAATCGATGGAAGCAAGCCTCGTTATGTGGCTGGATCAATTGGGCCAACAAATAAAACCGCCTCGATATCTCCAGATGTAAATGACCCTGGATTTAGATCCATAACATTCGATCAATTAAAAGACGCATTCAAACAACAAATGAGAGCATTGCAGGCCGGTGGAGTGGACCTGTTATTAATTGAGACCGTTATCAACACGCGATGATAATAGATAGGCTTCATATGCTGAGACGGCAGACAAAATATGCTGCCACTAAGGCGAATTTATCCCTGGCCAACTTTGTTGCACCCAAAGAATTTGGAATACAAGACTGCATGGGTGGCCTTGGCCGAATATTTGGCTGAGGCCTTGGCAGAGATGATGCATCAAAAGGTGAGAAAAGAAATTTGTGGCTATGCTCATTCGGAGATAATGGTAAATATGGACTTAATCGATGAAAAGTACCAAGGAATACGGCCTGCTCCGGGCTATTCTGCTTGCCTGTATCATACAGAGAAACCAACATTATTTAATTGTTAGGCGATGAAAGAATAGGAATGAGATTGACCGAGTCGTTGGCGATGAATCCAGCGGCTTCGGTAATTGGTTGGTAATTAGCTCATCCTGAAAGTTGCTATTTTGGATTGGGAAAAATTCAGCAAGATCAATTAGAAGATTACTCGAATAGAAAAGGGGTTGACGTAAAGTTGATGGAGCGTTGTTTGAGTCCAAGTCTGTTTTGAGAATATTTTATTGAACATTATCCATTCCCAACACGTCATTCATCCATGTTAATTTCCGTTCACATGATTTATTACGATAGCCGATGAATCGGTTTTACATTTACAGCGTGAAAAAAGCACTATTCATTTTTGCATTGTTCCTTACCGTTCAGGGATTTGCACAGAAATCATTGACCTTAAGGCAATGTGTTGAATTAGCTTGGGCTAACAATCTTCAAATAAAGCAAGCTCAGCTGTCAGTTGAATCTAGCGAGGCTAGTTTGCAAAACACAAAGGCGGATGTGTTGCCGAACCTAAACGGTTTTGCATCCCATAATTATAATTGGGGACAACGAATAGATCCGTTTACCAATCAGTTTGCAAATACTCGAGTACAGAGTAACTCTTTTGGTCTTTCGTCCAGTATGGATCTCTTTACCGGTTTCCAAAATCAGCAAAACATCAAGGCTCAGAGTGCAGCGCTAGAGTCAGTTGTTTTCAACTTAGAGGCGCAGAAAAATGATATTTCTCTGGCGGTTTCTTCCTCGTTTTTATCCACCCTGCTTGCACAAGAACTGGCAGCCATTGCAGAACAACAGTTACAGATAACCAAGCAGCAACTCGATAGAATTAAAATTTTAGTGGATGCGGGAAGCATTAACATCGGAAATCAATACAATTTGGAAGCACAACTGGCTCAGGATGAATCCAACTTAATAGCAAGACAAAACGATTATCAATTATCCATACTAGGACTGAAACAATTATTGCTCTTGCCAATGGACGAGCAATTGACATTAGTCAAGCCGTCCACCCTTGAAGTAGAGCCTTCGAATCAAATAGAGAATTCAGAAGTGGTCTATTCCTATGCAGAAACAAGTATGCCTGAAATTAAGAGTGCTGAAAGGTCTCTGGTGCAATGGGATAGTCGATTGAAATCAGCAAAAGGAGGTCGCTATCCATCGCTGACATTGAGCGGTTCAATTGGTTCTGGTTATTCAGGTTTAAGAACAGAAGTGATTGCTTCGAGTTTGACCGGCAGTAGAGAAATCGGGGCCACTCAATCAGGTGAACTGGTCTACACACCTACTTTCGACACCGAGTTGCAAAAAGTGAATTTTGGAACACAGTTGAATGACAATTTCAATCAGTTTATCGGTCTTTCTCTCAATGTTCCCATATTCAATAGGGGTGTGGTGAATAATTCAGTGAAACAGGCTAAGATCAATCAAGACATAGCGGAGCTGCAACTGGAGCAAGAAAAGCAGAATTTGAGACAGACGATAGAAAGCGCACGTGCAGATGCCATTGCCGCCAGAGCATTATATGTGTCTAATCAGAAAGCAGTTGCCTCCAACGAAAAGGCATTTGAATTTGCATCGGCTCGTTTCGAAGCAGGAGCTTTAAATGTGCTTGAATTTAACACGGCTAAAAACAACCTGCAGATTTCGCAGACCCAGCTCAATCGCGCCAAATATGACTTCATTTTTAAAACAAAAGTTCTTGACTTCTATATGGGTAAGCCATTAAGTTTTGAATAGATGGCAACTACTATTCTGAACATAGAGACCTCTACTACCATGTGCTCAGTGTCACTCGCAGCTGATGGTGTTGCGCTGGTTTCAAGATCCATAAATGAGGGCTATTCTCATGCGGAAAAATTAGCGCCATTTGTAGATGAGGTTTTAAAAGAGTCTGGTTTAAAACCAAATCAGGTGGATGCAATTGCCGTTAGTCAAGGCCCCGGGAGTTATACAGGTTTGCGAATCGGTGTTTCTTTGGCAAAAGGGTTGACCTACTCATTGGATAAACCGCTAATTTCTGTGCCTACACTGCAAATTATGTGTCTACATCCTGAGGTTAAAAAACAAGTAAATCACCACAAGGATTTTGTGTTGTGCCCCATGTTGGATGCCCGCAGAATGGAGGTCTATACTGGCGTTTATGATATTGGATTGAAAACTATACAGGAAGTGCAGCCTATGATTCTCGATGAACATTCGTTTAGCGATTTACTCTCTAAGGAAGGGGTATTGTTTTTTGGAAATGGATCGCCAAAGTTTAAAGAGATCTTGTCAAAAGACAGCGCATATTTTTTGGATGATGTATGGCCGTGTGCCAGTGATATGGTCATGCTAAGTCAGATGAAATTTGATTCAAACGCCTTTGAGAATGTGGCCTATTTTGAACCGTTTTATTTGAAAGAGTTTCAAGAAACAACGCCTAAAAAGCTAGTGTAATGGACACTAATGCAAGCCATATTATTCTATTCGATGGCGTTTGTAATCTGTGTAATGGTTTTGTGCGGTTCATTATAAAACTAGACCCAAAAGGGAAGTTTAAATTCGGTTCGCTTCAAGGAAAACCTGCCAAAGAGTTATTGGAAAATGAAAATAGAGCATCTGATCGCATGGATTCGGTAGTCTTCATATCCAATGGCTTGATTAGACAAAAGTCAACTGCAGTCCTACATATCTTGAGAGAAATGGGTGGACTCTGGAAGCTGTTATATGCACTCATTATTGTGCCAAAATTTATTCGTGACGAGGTATACGATTTTGTTGCGGCAAACAGATACAAGCTTTTTGGAAAGCGCGAGGAATGCATGATTCCAACGGCTGAATTACAAGATAGATTCTTAGACAAGTAATTACCAGTACTTGTAGTCAAATTCCCAAATATTGATGTCCTGTGTTTTTGGATCCATGAATATCCATCCTTTTGGCCAACCATTGTCATGCGTTAGAATAGACCAGTCTTTGCACTCCACGGAATTACAGTATACTCCATTGTCTTTCTCCCAGTCCATGGGAAAATTGTACTCAGATTTGTTTTTGTCCAGCAAATCCTTGAATTGGTAGTTTGTCAGATTCTCATCTAAATAGGTCCAAGTTTCGATACTTTTTACTCGGCTGCCATTCCACGTTTCAATGGAGGTCAAGCGCTCCTTTTTATCATATTGGTGCACAATGCGCTGATACGGCTCTGATCGCAATCCTCCAATCATCTCGACCTTGCCATTTTTAATTTTTTGGGTGACTATTTTTTCCTGTGCAAATTCCTCCCAATCACCTTCTCCTCTTTTGATACTGATTGTTTGATTAGTTGTGACCGAGTCTATATATTCATAAGTAACCCTGCGCTGGTAGCGTCCAATCTTCTCGGATTCTGCGAGCAAAAATCCTTTCATATATATTTTTGATACGGATGTGGTGTCCACTCTTCCCCCTAGGGATGGATAGGTTTTTCGATAACCCATTAAAACGCCCTCTTGATCAAAGAAATAGCTAAAGCGAATGTTGTCATCGTATATGGGACGAGATGACGGCTTTCTCATTTCTCGAATCGTCAATTTCTTGATTCCGACCTCTTTTATGTCTTCACTTGAAAACGTTGGGTATTTGTTCTGTAAAAACTCACTTTGAATTTCCTGATTAAATCCAACAATTGGTAAAAAGAAGTATAGACTATTTAAGCTGATCCAGCGCAACGCCAATATCAGGTGTTGGCTGTTGACAGGCGCCATGCTTGCAGACGTATAACATGGTTTTACCTTCCAGGTATTTACCCTCCAAAACCGGTATTGATCCTTCATCTTCACCACCGCAAATCACCACATTTGGTAGATAATGAGAGTGCAGCTCCTTGAGTTTTTTCAAACAATCTTTTCCAACAACTGCCAATTCAAAATACGGAGCACTTTGATATTGATGTAACAGCATCCATTGACTATAACCAGCTGGATATTGGCTGAAGCTGCCTTCTACCTGAGCCAACATTGAACGGCTTAAATCATATAGACTGTCATCGCCTAGGATCAAAGACAACTTAAAAAAGCAAGTGGCTAAGACGGAGTTGGATGCCGGTATTACATTATCGGTGATTTCGGCTTTTTTAGAGACAAGCTCAGGGTCGCTTTTTGACTTGAAATAGAACATGCCATTCGCGCTTTGTTCAAAGTTCTTAAAGATATATTCCGTAAGCTTCGAGGCGTTCCGTATAGCACTTTCATCTAGTGTTGCTTCGTAATAGCAAATCAATGCATCAATGAGAAGTGCATAGTCTTCGAGGTAGGCGTTGATAGACGGTTTGCCCTTTTTATAGTTATGCCATAATCTGCCTTCCTCCTGCATTTGAGTGCTAAGAAGAAAGTCGAGGTTTTTTTTCGCAAGCTGGATCCAACGTTCATTTTGAGTTGAAATGTATGCGTCAGACAAACCTTTTACAGTAAGGGCATTCCATGAAGTGAGTGTTTTGTCATCTAAGCCCGGACGAATGCGTTTGTCACGCTCTGCCATGGCTTTGACGTTGAACTTAGTTACCAAATCTTGCAGCTGCTCTTGAGTGAGTCCATGCTTTTTTGCCACAACTTCATCTGAATCATGTCGCAATAGAATGTAGTTTCCGTGCTCCCAGTTCCCGCGGTGGTTCACATTGTAGTAGTCCTCGATTACTTTAAAATCTTCCCCAGCAATTAGTTGTATTTCCTCTTTTGTCCAGACATAGAACTTGCCTTCCTCACCCTCACTATCAGCGTCCAGCGCGCTATAAAAAGCTCCTGACTCATCCAGCATTTCTCGCTCTATCCATTCCCCGGTTTGATTAATGATGTTTAAGTAAAGCGAATCACCAGATTGAGCATATGCATGCGCATATAAACTTAGCAACTGTCCGTTGTCGTAAAGCATTTTCTCGAAGTGAGGTGCCTTCCATACTTCATCCGTAGAGTAGCGCGAAAAACCTCCTCCAATTTGATCGTAAATACCGCCATAAGCCATTTTTCGTAATGTTAAATGCACATAATCTATAAGGTCTTTATCCTGTGTTTGCACTCCATGTGCCAATAAGAACTGGTAGTTATTTGGCATTGGAAACTTAGGTGCGCGGTTTGGCCCTCCATCATTTAGATCGAAATTTTTCCTCCATCTAGAAACGGAAACTTCCAAAACATCGGATGAAAAATCCTCAGGCATTCCCACTAATGGAATCGCATCCATTTGATTTAAACCTTCACCCAATTTATCGGCATATTCAGTAACCTTTGATGGATCGTTTTTATATAAGTCAGAGAGTTGATTTAAAACTTGGATCCACTGTTCTTTTCTAAAGTAGGTACCGCCAAAGAAAGGTCTACCATCTGGTAGAGCAAAACAATTAAGTGGCCAGCCACCGCTGCCCGTCATGAGTTGCACAGCATCCATGTATACTTGATCAACATCCGGACGTTCCTCACGATCCACCTTAATGCAAATAAAATTTTGATTCATGATTTCGGCTACTGCACTGTCCTCAAAACTTTCGTGCTCCATAACATGACACCAATGACAAGCGCTGTATCCAATACTTATAAGAAGCGGTTTGTTTTCCTCCTTTGCCTTTGCTAGTGTTTGCTCGTTCCAGGGCATCCAATCCACTGGATTATAGGCATGTTGAAGAAGGTATGGGCTTGTTTCATGAATGAGTTCATTGGTATGCTTGCCTTCCATGGGGAATTGGGTATTGGTGGTTTGCGTACATCCAAATCCGCAAACCAGTAGTAATGAAATCGTAATTTGAGTTATTCTTGTCAACTGTCAATGATATTCAACTTTATTCAGACACAATTCATTCTCCTTAAAACTTCATCTAATGACGAAGGCTTGGGTGTGGCAATTGCCTTAACATTCCTTTTTTTCATTGGGATGCTGGTGATAAAAGAGTTCATAGATTACAGAAGAGATCTTGTTTCTGAACGCGATAATTCCACTCACGAAGATCTAGGGATGAAAGATATTGCGCGGGTGCAAGGCCTTTGCGGATAAGGTCTTAAGTGCGCGGTCAACCTATTATACACACCTATCCGATTCGGGAAAAACAAAATTCAGAAAGAGGTTGCGGATGGTCATGGCTCAAAAGGAGTTTTATGGCAAAGATGGGTTGAAGGTGACCGATGAAATGGTTGTGCTCGCAGCGTCAGCTTTGGTTCAACTGACTTTTGGGCTGGAGGGTTACTTTCTTCCTAGATTTTATAAGATTTATTTATATCCCACCATTTTCTAAAATAAGCTGCTCGAATCTAATTTGAAGGGAAGCACCTCTCTAAGGATTAGAGAGGTTATCAGAGCGCCTCTTCCCAGATACCAATACAATATTCAACATAATTCAGCACCTCTTGTTGACCGTGTTTACTGGTAGCTGAGGTTAGAAAGAATGGAGGTGTTTCTTCCCAGTTTTCCAATAATTTCTTCTTGTATTTTGCCATATTTTTTTTCAACTCAGTGCTACTAAGCTTGTCAATCTTGGTAAAAACAATGGAGAAAGGAATCCTTTTTCCACCAAGCCATTCCATGAAATCAAGATCAATTTTTTGCGGTTCCACTCGACAATCAACCAAGACAAAAGCACTGACCATATTCTCGCGATTCTCAAAATAATCATAGATCAATCGCATAAAGGAGGCGCGATCCTTCTTACTGACCTTAGCATAACCAAATCCTGGTAAATCTACCAAGTACCATGCTTCGTTGATCAGAAAGTGATTTATTAGCCGAGTCTTTCCGGGTGCACCGCTTGTTTTTGCCAAGCTCTTACGGTCACAAAGCATGTTTGTTAAGCTACTCTTACCTACGTTAGAGCGACCAATAAATGCGAACTCGGGTTTGTCCGTTTCTGGACATTGTTCAACCTTGGTTGAGCTTTTAGTGAAATCTGATTTGGTTACGCGCATTATGCTGCAGAGGTAAACCTCTCATTGTACCAATCATTCAGCAGTTTATTAAACTCTTCTGGGTGTTCCATCATGGCGGCATGCCCACACTCATCAATCCAAGAAAGATCAGAGTCAGGAAAAAGTTCATGAAACTCCTCAGCCACATCAGGGGGTGTAATAGTGTCATTTTTGCCCCATATAAGGCAAGTAGGCACATTCATATTAGGTATCTCCGATGCCATATTGTGACGAATGGCACTCTTAGCGAGTGAAATGATTCTAACCGTTTTTCCTTTATCGTTCACAATATCAAAACATTCATCCACCAAATCCTTTGTGGCATGCTTAGGGTCGTAAAATGTTACAGCCACTTTTTCTTTAACAAACTCGTAGTTACCTCGTTTTGGAAATGAACCACCTAAGGTGTTTTCATACAATCCCGAACTTCCAGTTAAAACCAGTGACTTTACGCGATCAATATGTTTTGAAACGTAAACAAGTGCAACATGTCCTCCTAAAGAATTACCTAAAAGGTGACCCTTCTGAATTTTTTTGAAATCCATAAAGTCTGCTAAATAACGGCTTAGGTTTCTCACGTTTGTATCGATAATAGGCATCGTGTACAAGGGCAAAATAGGAATGATGACTTTAAACCGTTTCGAGAAATAGTCAAACACCCCCCGAAAATTACTAAGGGCGCCAAATAATCCGTGCAGCACAATCAGCGGCTCTCCTTCTCCATGTTCGATATAGGAGAACCCGTTTTCTTCAATGATTTTGACTTCCATGAGTTGATGGTGGAGTTACTTACTAAGCGACCAAAAATAAAGATTTTGAACGCTGACTTACGACACTCTTCACGGTCGTTCAACAAGCTTTTGTTGAAAGGCTTGTTACCATTCTCAATTCGTCGCTAATAAATGCTAAAAATTACATGATTTATCATAGGATTTGATTGCTTGATAGAATTTTACTCCCATTTTTTACCACCATGTATTTCCTAAGCAAATTAGGATAACTGATCTGAATTATGGGAAAATGATGCGCAAGTTTTCAACAAATGAGAGTTGAGTGGATATAAGTGGGAAAATACGCCTATTTTAGCGTCTTCTATTTATAAGCCCTTATATGACAAGCTTTTTAGGTGAATTCGAATGCAAGTTGGACGCAAAGTCCCGCTTTCTTCTACCCTCTGGGTTGAAGAAGCAGCTCGATCCTGCCTGTAAGGAGCAGTTTGTAATGAATCGTGGGTTTGAAGGGTGCTTGGTGTTGTATCCGCAGAATGAGTGGGAAAAAATCGCCTCTCGATTAAAAAAGCTGAATCTCTTCGTTGCGAAGAATCGTGCCTTCTACCGACAATTTCATAATGGTGCCACCGCGGTTGTATTGGATGGAAATGGACGAGGATTGATCCCAAAAACACTTCTGGCATATGCTGGATTAACAAAAGAAGCTGTGCTTTTTGCTTACGCAGATCGCATTGAGATATGGTCGAAAGACCGATACGAGAAGGTGATGAGTCAAGATTCTGAAGACTTTGCTGACCTAGCCGAAGAGGTGATGGGGGGTCTAGGAGAAGAAGATGAGAGATGACATATCACACCACTGTTCTTTTACATGAGGGAGTAGAGGCGTTAAGTCTAAAGCCAAACGGTGTTTATGTCGATGCGACATTCGGTGGAGGTGGGCATAGCCAACTGATACTGGATAATCTGAAAGGCGGGAAGCTTTTTGCTTTTGATCAAGATCCTGATGCTGAGCGAAACTCGATTGATGATCAACGGTTTCACTTGTGCAAAGCTAATTTTCGATTTCTGAAAAATTTTCTCGCAGCAAATGGAGTGAACAAAATAGATGGTATTCTGGCAGATCTTGGGGTTTCAGGGTATCAATTTGATGAAGCCAGTCGTGGATTCAGTTTTCGTTTTGAGGCTGAGCTAGATATGAGGATGAATCCAGTCCAGGAGCTTAGTGCTCAAGAGGTGGTTAACCAATACGATGAAGTAGAATTAAAGCGAGTGTTCAAGGAATATGGAGAAACTTCATTTGGAGCAGCTCTGTCGAGAAGGATTGTTCAGGCGAGGGCTGAAAAGCGGATTGTCACCATAAACGATTTACTTGGAATAGTCGAAAAACTGGTTACTGAAAGAAAATTAAAATCAGAGCTGGCTAAGATTTTTCAAGCCATTCGGATTGAAGTGAATGATGAGATGGGTGCTCTGAAAGATTTTATCCTGGCGGCAACAGATGTGTTGAATGAAGGAGCTCGATTCGTGGCTATTAGTTACCATTCTTTGGAAGATCGGTCGGTAAAGCATTTTTTAAGAAGTGGAAACTTCAAGGATGTTCAGGATAAAGACCTCTATGGAAATGTGAATAGGCCACTTGATCCAGTTGGAAAAGTGATAGTGCCTTCCTCGGAAGAGATTGAAAGAAACCCCAGAGCGCGAAGCGCCAAAATGAGAATTGGAATTAAAAACAGCAATGGCTGAAGAAACAAATAAAAAGAAACGACAAAACCCCATAGTAGCGGTGCTTACCGGAAGCTTGCTTACGCAAGATTCAGTGGTGAAGCATCTGCCGTATATGTTGTTCCTTGCTTTTTTTGGTCTTGTATATATAGCCAATGGTTATTTGGCGGAATCGTCAGTTCGTGAAATAAATAGGTCTCAGCAGCAAATTAAGGAGTTGCGCAGCGAGCAAATCAGCATGAAGAGTGAGCTGAATAATACCATCATCGAGTCGGAACTGATCAAGATTATAGCGCAGCGAGATTTGGGACTCATGGAGTCTTTTGATCCGCCTAAAAAAATCATTCTCGAAAACACTGAAATGGACGAGATAAACTGATGAGTGCAACTCCAAATAAGGAATTGTTGAACCGGTCGTATCTGGTTTATTTTTCCCTGATAATTCTTGGGTTGGCGATTATTAGTAAAGCACTTTTTATTCAAGTCGTAGAAGGTGTAGAACTGCGTGATAAAGCAGAAAGTCTTACAACGGTGTTTCGAGATATTGACGCTGCACGCGGAAATATTTATGCAGATGACGGCAGTATGCTGGCTACTTCAATTCCAATCTATGAAGTCCGTATGGATATGAAGGCAGATGGGCTAACGGATGAGGTCTTTGATGAGCATCTTGATTCCTTGTGCATTGCCTTGGCTGATTTATTTCAGGATAAATCGGCTCTTGACTGGAAACGAGAATTGTTGGAGCAGCGCACACGAGGTAATCGCTATCACCTTATTAAGCGGAAAGTGAAGTTCCATCAAATGAAAGCCATGCGTGACTTTCCAATATTTGATTTAGGTCGATATAAAGGCGGGTTCATTGTACTACAGCAAAATCGTAGGGAAAAGCCATTCAGGTTATTAGCTGCCCGAACCATCGGTTATGCTCGCGAGGGAGTTACGCCTGTTGGACTAGAAGGTGCGTATCAGAAAGAACTTGCAGGAGTAAGTGGTAAACGCTTGATGCAGAAGATATCTGGAGGTGTTTGGATGCCAATCAATGATGAGAATGAGGTAGAACCGCAGGATGGATATGATGTTCACACTACTGTCAATTTGAATATTCAGGATGTCGCGGAAAATGCATTGTTAAAGCAACTTCAATTACACGATGCAGATCACGGTTGTGTGATATTGATGGAGGTGGAGACAGGTGATATTAAAGCAATTGCTAACCTGAGTAAAGATGAAGATGGCGATTACTGGGAATACTATAATCATGCGATTGGAGAAAGTACTGAGCCTGGGTCTACCTTCAAGCTTGCCTCCCTCATAACCGCAATCGAGGATGGTTATGTGTCGATAACCGATAGTGTAGAAACAGGCAACGGAAAGGCGGAATTCCACGGAGAGCTTATGCGTGATTCCAAAGAAGGAGGATACGGAAAAATATCCATTAAAGAAGTCTTTGCGCATTCTTCCAACATAGGTGTAATGAGGGTTATTGAACGGTATTATTCCAATCAACCTGAAAAGTTTATTAAAGGCCTTAAGCGAATGAAGCTTGATGAGTCAATTGGTATTGAAATCGCTGGGGAAGGGGAGCCGCTGATTAAAGATCCGAGTGATAATTCATGGTCGTTAATCACGCCTTTGTGGACAAGCATAGGATATGAGTGTCAAGAAACACCCTTGCAGATTTTAACTTTCTACAACGCCATCGCCAACGATGGTAAGATGATCAAGCCGAAGTTTATTCGAAAAATAACGGATAAGAGCAGCGTCATACGTGAGCAACCTGTTCAGGTTATAAGCGAACGTATTTGTTCAGAGAAAACGGCAAAACTGGGTCAGGAGTTATTGGAGGCGGTAGTTCAAAACGGAACTGCGACCAATTTGAAAAATAACAATTATGCCATCGCTGGAAAAACGGGGACAGCGCGAATTGCTAATTCTAGTAAAGGCTACAATAAAGGCAAGAAGATTAGTTACCAAGCCTCGTTTGCGGGCTACTTCCCCGCAGATAATCCGAAATACAGCTGCATAGTTGTTGTAAATGCACCAAATAGAAGCCACTATTACGCAAGTCACGTTGCGGGACCCATATTCGAAGAGATTGCGGATAAGGTTTATGCTACGAGTATTAATATACATGATGAGCTGGATCGTCAAAGCGACATAAACTCACTTACTCACATTCCTGTTTCTAAAAATGGAGCTCAGCAGGACTTGTTTACCGTATTTGATCAGCTCGATATTCCAATCGAATCGAGTAACCCAGATAATAAGTGGGTAATAACGCAGACCGGCCCAGATAAGGTCACCATGCAGCGCAGAGCTGTAACGGAGAACTTGGTTCCAAATGTTCGTGGGATGTCTGCTCAGGATGCAGTTTTCATTTTAGAAAACGCTGGGCTTGTTGTTTCAATCCGAGGACGAGGTAGTATTAAGGAACAATCCATCGAACCCGGTCAGCGCATCAATAAAGGCGAACGAATCACACTCGAATTATCATGAAGCTGCTGAAGGATATATTGTATAAGGCTGGACTTGAGGAGGTAATCGGCAGCACTCATTTGGCTGTGGAGAAGCTTTGTTCAGATAGCAGGTTGGCAGATGCGTTAAGCGCCTTTGTGGCGGTAAGGGGAACACAAACAGATGGTCATCTTTTCATCGACAAAGCAATTGATCAAGGATGTAAAATCATCATTTGTGAAGAGTTTCCAGATTCTCAGATATCAGGGGTCACCTATGTTAAGGTGAAAAACACACAAGGTACATTAGGAGTCATTGCAGCTAATTTTTATGATAATCCGTCTGAAAAATTAGATCTCATTGGTACAACAGGGACTAATGGAAAAACTACAGTTTGTACACTGCAATATCAGCTGTTCAAAGCGCTTGGCTACAAAGTTGGTCTGCTCTCTACGGTGGTAAATAAAATTGGTAACCGAGAGATTAAGGCGACTCACACAACGCCAGATACAATTCAATTGAACGAGCTTTTGGCCGAAATGGTAGAAGAAGGTTGTCAGTATTGCTTCATGGAAGTCAGTTCCCATGCAATCCATCAACAGCGTATAAGCGGACTAACTTTTAAGGGAGCCCTGTTTACTAATATTACCCACGACCACCTCGACTATCACAAGACATTTAACGCGTACATCAAGGCTAAAAAGGGATTTTTCGACGAACTCAATTCCCAGGCGTTTTCGCTCATAAATGAAGATGATGCACATGGCGAAATCATGGTGCAGAATTCAAAGTCTAAGGCGCATACCTTTTCCTTAAAGCGAGATTCCGACTTTAAGGTTAAAATTCTCGAAAATCATTTTCAGGGTTTGAACCTGATTATTGATGACAAAGAGATTTGGTCAAAATTGATAGGTGAATTTAATGCCTATAACTTACTGGCCACATATGCTACAGCACTATTGCTAGATCAGGACAAGTTGGAGGTGTTGACAATGCTGAGCAACCTAAACCCACCGGCTGGTAGGTTTCAATATGTGCGCACTGAAAATGGTGTAACAGGCATTGTAGACTACGCTCACACTCCGGATGCGCTTAAAAATGTGCTAAATACTATAGCAGATATCAGAGGTGGAGATGAAAAGGTAATCACAGTCGTGGGTTGCGGTGGCGATAGAGATAACAAGAAACGACCTCTAATGGCTGACATAGCAACTAAGAAAAGTGACAAAGTCATCCTAACAAGCGATAATCCACGAACCGAAGATCTTAACCAAATCATTAAAGAGATGGAAGTGGGAGTTGAAAAATCACACTTACGAAAAACTCTAAGCATCACCGACAGACGTGAGGCCATAAAAGCTGCGGCAAGCATGGCAGAAAGCGGTGACATCATCCTGGTAGCAGGAAAGGGCCACGAAAATTACCAAGAGGTAAATGGCGTACGAACCGATTTTGATGACATGTTGATCCTAACCGAAATGCTGAACCTAGTCAATTAATGTTTTACTATTTATTCTCATATCTATATTCTTTAGACTTCCCAGGAGCTGGGGTGTTCGAATATATCACATTCCGCGCTGCCATGGCAGTGTTTACCTCACTGCTAATAAGCATGGTTTTTGGTGGCAGAATCATTAAGTATTTGCGCAAGCTGCAGGTTGGTGAAACAGTGCGAGATCTTGGTTTAAAAGGTCAATTGGCAAAACAGGGAACGCCAACCATGGGTGGTTTGATCATTCTGAGTGCGATTGTTATACCGACCTTACTGTTTGCAAAGCTTCATAACACATACGTATGGCTCATGCTTATTTCGACCGTTTGGTTGGGAGCGATTGGATTTACGGATGATTATATCAAGGTCTTTAAGAAGGATAAAAAAGGGCTAGCTGGAAAATTCAAAATTGTTGGTCAGATTGGGATTGGAATTATTGCAGGTTCCATTCTTTACTTCAATGGTGAGGTTTCTATCAAACACAAGGCTTTTGATGAGTTTGGAGACGCTGTTGTGTATCAAGTTCAAGATGAAGAAGGTTGTGTTTCAGATGAAACGCAATGGGTAGATGCAGATGTCACGAATACAACAATTCCTTTCATTAAGAATAATGAATTTGATTACAAATGGATTTTAAGTTGGGCTGGTGAAGCGGCTGCTAGCTGGTCTTGGCTCATTTACATTCTCGTTGTTATTGTCGTAGTCACGGCAGTTAGCAATGGAGCCAATATGACGGATGGACTGGATGGGCTTGCAGGTGGCACCTCAGCTATAAGCGGATTGACCCTTGCCATTTTCGCCTACCTAGGATCTAACATATTTTTTGCTGATTTCCTAAATATCATGTTCATACCAAACTCTGAGGAGTTGGTAATCTTCATGGGAGCATTTGTTGGATCGTGCATTGGCTTCTTATGGTATAATTCGTATCCGGCTCAGGTTTTTATGGGCGATACAGGAAGCCTGGCAATTGGAGGTATCATAGCTGTGTTTGCGCTTGCCATTAAAAAAGAATTACTCATCCCTATATTCTGTGGTGTATTTCTAGTAGAAAATTTAAGCGTAGTCATGCAGGTGGCTTATTTCAAATACACAAAAAAGAAATACGGGGAGGGTCGAAGAATTTTCTTGATGGCTCCATTACATCATCATTTTCAGAAAAAAGAAATCCACGAAAGCAAGATAGTATCACGCTTTTGGATAGTTGGAATTATGCTGGCAGTGATCAGCATCATTACACTCAAACTACGATAAATCGTGACCAGAGTTGTAGTGCTTGGAGGTGGAGAAAGTGGAGTGGGAGCGGCACTTTTAGCTAAGAAACTTGGTAAAGATGTGTTTCTCAGTGATCGTGGTGAATTGAAGAAGAAGTATAGAGATGTTCTTTCACATAATGAAATAGCGTTTGAAGAGGGAAAGCACTCGGAAGAGTTGATTTTCAATGCAAGCGAAGTAGTAAAGAGTCCTGGTATACCAGATCATGCGCCTATAGTGAAAACCTTAGGTGAAAAGGGTATTCCCGTAATGAGTGAGATTGAATTCGGAGCTCGGTATAGCAAGGCCCGATTTATTGCCATAACGGGAAGTAATGGTAAAACGACTACCGCTCTACTTACTCATCATATCCTTAAAACAGCTGGAGTCAATGTTGGCCTCGCTGGTAATGTGGGTAAAAGCCTAGCCGCACAAGTGGCAGGGGGTGACCCATACGATTGGTATGTATTGGAGGTAAGTAGCTTTCAATTGGATGGAATGTTCGATTTCAAGGCTGATATAGCCATCCTGCTGAATATTACTGAGGACCACTTGGATCGATATGACTACGATGTCAATAAATATGCTCGATCCAAAATGCGCATTGCTCAAAATCAAGACCAAAACTGCTGGTTCATCTACTGTTTAGATGACCCAACAACATTGAAAATCAAAGAAGAATTTGAGTTTAAAGCTCAGCAATTGCCTTTCACTTTAAACGAAACAAACCTAAAAAATCAAGATCTCGAGACATTCTCGGCATCTACTAACAATACTCATATAACCATTAATCCCAATCAAAACCCGTTAATTATGACCATACAAGAACTTGCCCTGCAAGGCAAACACAACCTTTACAATTCGATGGCTTCAGGCATAGCGGCCCGAATTATGGAGGTTAGAAAAGACGTCATTCGTGAGTGTCTTACCGATTTTCAAAATATTGAGCATCGCTTAGAGCATGTCAATACTGTTTATGGAATGAATTTCATCAATGACTCGAAAGCGACCAATGTAAATTCTACATGGTATGCGCTTGAGAGTATGTCAACGCCAACCGTATGGATAGCAGGCGGAGTAGACAAAGGCAATAACTACGATTTGATCAAAGACTTGGTCAAGAAAAAGGTGAAGACCATAGTGTGCATTGGTAAAGACAACTCAAAACTTATTGAAGCATTCGGTGACATGGCTACTATTATCGAAGTTGATAATATGCGTGACGCTGTCTATAACGCATATAAGTCTGGAGAAAAAGGCGATACAATTCTATTGAGCCCTTCATGTGCAAGTTTTGACTTGTTTGAAGACTATGAGGATAGAGGTCGTCAATTCAAAGAAGCAGTTAGAAATCTATAAAACCAATTTATGGAAGCGAGTATTCAAAACATACAAAAAAACACTAGAAGATATGTTGGTTCAAGCGCGTAAGGAAAACTTACAGCGCATGGCTGATATTGAGCATCGATTGGAATTTGTGGATGTGGTGAACGGAGTTCAGCACATCGATGATGCAAAGTCAACCGATATCAATTCTGCTTGGTATTCTATGGATTGTTTGGAGGCGCCTATCATTTGGATAGTGAGTTCTAATCAGTATGATTATGAATATGATCTGTTTAATGAAATTGATACCCGCAAGATCAAAGCTTTGATCATTATGGGAGGTGCGCAAGAAGAGTTGAAAAAGCGTTTTGAAAGCAAAGTTGAGTTGATAGGAACTGTAAACACATTTCATGAGGCAGTGTCGCATGCAATGCTGGTTTCAAATGCAGGAGGTTCGGTGTTGTTTTCGCCAGCTTGCTCAGACTACGCCAGTTTCAAGCACTATAAAGGAGCTGGACAATTATTTAGACAAGCAGTGAGAGAAGCTCAATTATAGGTGGAATCATTACTTAAATACATAAAAGGCGACCGAGCAATTTGGTTGATCATGCTTATTTTGAGTGTGTTAAGCTTGCTGTTGGTTTATAGCAGTATTGTGACATTAGCTAATCGCTATCATGACGGTAATACGTTCTATTATCTTTTTCGTCATGGTTTCATTTTAGTGTGCGGATTGGGATTAATGTATCTCGCACACACCGTGAAATACACGTACTATTCGAAAATTGCTCAGCTCGCGCTCTATGCCAGTTTGCCGCTGCTGCTTTTGACGATGTTTAAGTTTACTGGTGGAACCAACTTGAATAATGCGGATCGATGGTTAACGATTCCCATTATCAATCAAACCTTTCAACCTTCCGATTTAGCTAAGTTGGCCCTCATCATGTATGTGGCGAGGTTCATTGCCTTAAAACAAGATGTGATAAAGGACTTTAAGCAGGGTTTCTTGCCACTTCTTTTACCAATTGCAGTGGTCTGTGGTCTAATCGTTCGTGCCGATTTAAGTACGGCATTAATGCTCTTCGTTAATTGTATTATGTTGATGTTCATTGGCAGGGTGAGCTTAAAACATATCGGTGTTTTGATGCTCGCCGGAGTTATTGCTGGGGGCATGGTGTATGGCGTGGGCAAGGCTTTGCCAGGTTCCATGCCTAGATTAGATACTTGGATAAGTCGTATAGATGCATTTGTATCTCCATCAGATGCCAGTATGAATCAAAGCTATCAAGTCACCCAATCAAAAATTGCAATAGCAAAAGGCGGTATCGCCCGTTTGGGTCCAGGTAAAAGTGTCCAGCGAAATTTTCTTCCGCACCCTTATTCAGATTTTATCTACTCCATTGTTTTAGAAGAGTATGGAATCCTCGGAGGTTTGATAATGCTGCTTCTTTATTTAGTATTGCTATTTCGATCAATAAAAATTGCCGCAGCCTGTCCCCGGGCATTCGGGTCGCTACTAGCGATCGGTATCAGCTTCAGTTTAGTCTTTCAGGCTTTGATTAATATGGGTGTTGCAGTCAACCTATTTCCGGTTACAGGACAAACGTTGCCAATGGTATCCATGGGTGGAACATCGATCTGGTTTACCTGTCTTGCCGTGGGTATCATACTAAGTGTAAGCGTAGGTTCTGAGCCGAAAGACAAAAAGACACCTAATCGACCGATGACCCATGTCTCTTAAAATATTGATAAGCGGAGGCGGCACAGGCGGACACATATTCCCCGCAATCGCGATTGCGAATACAATAAAGGAATTGAAACCAGATACTGAGTTCTTATTTGTAGGAGCCAATGGAAAAATGGAAATGGATAAGGTTCCAGCTGCTGGTTACAAAATCATCGGGCTCAACATCACTGGTATTCAGCGAAAGCTTAGTGCTGCTAATTTGGCGTTTCCGTTTAAGCTAATAGTCAGTCTACTTAAGGCTCGCTCGATTATTAAAGATTTTAAACCGGACGCAGTTGTAGGAGTAGGTGGATTCGCTAGCGGTCCAGTTTTACGCATGGCAACATGGATGGGTATTCCATCACTTATTCAAGAACAGAATTCCTTTGCTGGAATTACCAATCGTTGGGTGGCGAAATCGGTAAATAAGGCATGTGTTGCCTACGATGGAATGGATAAATTTTTTCCAAAGGATCGAATTGTTCTTACTGGCAACCCTGTAAGGAAAGAAATGGTTGAAATCGCTGGTAAGCGAGAAGAGGCTCTATCGAAGTTTGGATTTACATCTGACAAGCCTGTTTTACTAGTTGTTGGCGGAAGTCTTGGGGCAACATCCATTAATCAAGCCTTGGAAAAAAACATTGGGGAGTTACTTAATGCCGGAGTTCAGGTGCTTTGGCAAACTGGAAAGTTGTTTAAGGAAGAAAGTACACGAGTTAATGAGACGTTTAAGGATGCTTCTTTAAATATAATGGAGTTCATATACGAGATGGATATGGCCTATGCTGCGGCAGATTTCGTGGTTAGCCGAGGTGGCGCCATTGCTGTGAGTGAGCTCTCCCTTGTCGGTAAGCCAACCATATTAGTTCCGTTTCCTTTTGCCGCAGAAGATCATCAAACCAAAAATGCCATGTCTTTGGTAAATACCGGTGCAGCCATTCATGTTGCCGATAAAGAGGCAAGATCAATTTTAGTATCCAGGGTATTGGAGCTATCCAATGATGAATCAACTAAAAATCAACTTCGCGCAAACATCGTCAAGCACGGGAAGCCAAATGCAGCTTTGGATATTGCTAACCAAGTAATAGCGTTAGCCAAATGAATTTAGGAGAAGTTAAACGCGTTTATTTCTTGGGCATTGGTGGTATCGGAATGAGTTCGCTGGCTAGGTATTTTAAAAAACAAGGTGCCCAAGTTTCTGGTTATGATAAAACACCCAGTTCGCTGACCGAGGAGCTAGTGAAAGAAGGTATTTTGGTTCACTGCAATGAGTCTATTGAACAGATCGACACAACTGCGGATTTGTATGTATACACTCCTGCCATCCCAAAAACGCATCAAGCTTTCGCAGCGGTTACGAACCAAGGCGGTGAATGGTAT
This sequence comes from uncultured Flavobacteriales bacterium, assembly GCA_938091155.1. Classification (GTDB taxonomy): domain Bacteria; phylum Bacteroidota; class Bacteroidia; order Flavobacteriales_G; family Salibacteraceae; genus SHAN690. The sequence goes on from CALKOP010000201.1 coordinate 21,584, forward strand.
AAAAGATCGCAGGTGCTGCAATGGATAACTGAGCAAGCGAAAACAATAGCGATTAGCGGTACTCATGGTAAAACAACAACCTCTGCATTTTTAACTCACATTATGCACCAAGTGCAAGGAAATATATCTGGTTTTGTGGGTGGAGTGATGACTAATTACGATTCCAATCTGATAGCATCAGATAATTCGGAGTTTATTGTTGTAGAAGCGGATGAATACGACAAGTCATTTCTTCGTTTAAAACCTGAAATAGCTGTAGTAACGAGCCTTGATCCAGACCACTTGGACATCTATGGCACGTTTGATCAAATGAAGGCAGACTACAGAATATTTGCTAAATCTGCCGAGAAATTATTGGTTCATCAGCGATTGCTCAACGAATTTCCCGGTTCAATAACCTATTCATGCGATGATGTTAAGGCCGATTATTTCGCAGATAACATCTCCGTGCACGAAAGTCTTTTCCATTTTAATGTAACTCATAAGTCAGAAGTTATTGGCCGATTCGAGTCGCAGTTACCTGGTAAACATAATGTTGAAAATGCGTTAGCTGCCATTTCGATTGCTCACATTATTGGGTTGGATATGAATTTGGTGGTGAAAGCTATCGCATCATTTCGTGGCGTGCATCGTAGGTTTGAACGTGTGTTCGAATCATCAAGGGTGAGGCTTGTAGATGATTATGCCCACCATCCAATTGAAATTAATGCTGCGATTTCTGCGGCACGAGACTTATATCCAGATACCAACATAACGGTTGTATTTCAACCGCATTTATTCACTAGAACACGGGATTTAGAAGACGATTTTGTGGAGAGTTTAAATCAGGCAGACCAGGTGATTTTGTTGCCGATATACCCAGCAAGAGAAGAACCAATAGATGGTGTTTCAAGCGAGAATCTTTTGAATAAGCTTTCGTTGAAAACTAAGCTACTAGTAGAAAAAACAGATGTAAGCAAAGCTGTATTATCGCTATCATCAGAGACTGTATTAGTGTTGGGTGCAGGTGATATAGACCGATGTGTCGACTCACTTGCTAGAACCTTAGAAGACTGGAGTAAAAATGTGGAATAGAATTTTACATATCGGAAGTTGGAGTGCAGGCATAGTATTGTTGTTTGTGCTTTTAGGTGCTTCAATGTCTTCATCAAATCGTGCGATGCTGGCTGACGTCAAAGTTCAGATTGACGTTGGGGAGGGTAATTTCTTTATTGATAAAGAAGAAGTAATTGAGGTGGTTAGCGATCTTGGTTACTTGAAGGATTCGACCCTTATGGTTAATATTGATCCTCGCAGAATCGAACATGTTTTGGAAAATAACGCCTTCATACATAGCGCAGAGGTGTATGAACAACTCAATGGTGTTTTGAATGTTGATGTAAAAGTTCGTCAGCCAATTCTTAGAATTTATACTCAAAATGGGCAAAGCGTTTACCTTGATGAAGAAGGTAAGTTTATGCCATTAAGCCATCAATATGCCGCCAGAACGCCTATAACAAACGGGCACATTTCGGTTAATTTAAAGGCATTAATTGGGCAAGACATAAATCAAATTGCGGATAGTCTGGAGCATCCAGATCTTACCGTTATTAGAGAATTGTATTTGATTGTTAGCGAATGCAGAGAGGATGAATTCTGGAAAGCTCAATTCAATCAGTTTTATGTAAATGCCAACCATGAGATTGAGATTATACCTCGTGTTGGTGATCACATTGTATTGGTTGGAGATGCTAGTAACATCAAAAAGAAGCTGAATAAATTACGCCTGTTTTATAACAAAGGATTGAATAAAACAGGGTGGAATGAATATAAAACTATTAACCTGAAGTATGCAAACCAAGTGGTTTGTAGCAAAAGCTAATCTATGGAGTCAAACGAACAAATCATCGTTGGTTTAGACATTGGGACAACTAAAATTGCCTGCCTTGTCGGAAAGAAAAATGAATATGGCAAGCTTGAATTGCTTGGAATGGGTAAGGCTGAGTCTGTCGGTGTTAGGCGTGGCGTGGTGTCACATATCACTCCAGCTGTGCAGGCCATACGAATGGCCGTAGAACAGGCAAAGCTTAATTCAGGAGCTGAAATTAGTGTAGTCAATGTTGGAATTGCAGGACAGCACATAAAAAGCCTACAACACCGTGGTGTGATTACTCTGGAAAGTTTAGATGATGAGATTTCGCAGAAAGATGTGGATGCATTAATCCAAGACATGCACAAGTTGGTGCTTCCTCCTGGTGAATCGATTATTCATGTTCTTCCTCAAGATTTCATTGTAGACAATGAAAGTGGTATTAAGGATCCAATAGGCATGAGTGGTATTCGACTAGAAGCGAATTTTCACATTATCACCGGGTTAGTTACTGCAGTGCAAAACATATATAAATGTGTAAGAAAGGCCGATTTAGAAGTTGCAGATCTAACACTTGAGCCACTTGCCTCATCAGATGCAGTTTTAAGCGCTGAGGAAAAAGAAGCAGGTGTGGCATTGGTTGATATTGGCGGTGGCACTACAGATGTGGCGATTTTCCAAGATGGAATCATTCGACATACTGCGGTTATTCCTTTCGGGGGTAACATTATAACCGATGATATTAAGGAGGGATGCACGATAATTCGGAAACAAGCTGAATTGTTGAAAGTTAAATTTGGTTCTGCTTTAGCAAGTGAAAATCAAGCGAATGATATTGTTGTAATACCAGGCTTAAATGGTCGCGATCCAAAGGAGATTAGCGTCAAGAATTTGGCTCATATCATTCAGGCTAGAATGGAAGAAATAATTGAGCAAGTCTACTTTGAAATTAGAAATTCAGGATTCGAGAAAAAGCTAATTGCAGGAATTGTAATTACAGGAGGTGGGTCTCAATTGAAGCATATTTCACAGCTATTTGAATACTTGACAGGAATGGACACTCGTATCGGATACCCTACTGAGCACTTGGCCAGTGGCAACGATAAGGTGGCAAGTCCTATGTATGCCACAGGCGTTGGTCTAGTGTTGAAAGGGTTTGAATATGCTGATCGACAGCAGAGAAGAACCACATCGGTTGGGGCTGTTCCAAAAGCAAAGAAGAAAAATGGTCTTTTCGATAAAATCCTCAACAAAGGAAAAGAGTGGTTTGAAGAAGACGATCAGATATAACATTGAAAACTCGGTTGGAAATCAACCAAAACGATAAAAACGAAGATTATGAAATTCGATTTACCTAAGGAAAACTCAAATATCATCAAGGTACTTGGTGTAGGCGGAGGAGGTAGTAATGCCGTTAATCACATGTTTGTACAAGGAATCAATGGCGTTGATTTCTTGGTTTGTAACACGGATCAGCAAGCTCTAGATGTAAGTCCAGTTCCTTTAAAAATACAGCTTGGCTCTACATTAACAGAGGGTCGTGGCGCTGGCTCTATTGCGGAAGTTGGTAGAAATGCCGCTATTGAGAATATTGATGAAATCAAAGACATGCTTTCTAAAAGCACGAAAATGGTTTTCATTACTGCAGGAATGGGCGGAGGTACAGGTACCGGAGCTGCTCCGGTTATTGCGAAAGCCGCCAGGGATATGGGTGTTTTGACCGTTGGTATTGTCACTATGCCATTCTTCTTCGAAGGGCGAAAAAGACGAGAACAAGCAGAACAAGGTATTCAAGAAATTCGCGAAAATGTAGACACATTACTCATTATCAATAACGAGAAACTACGCGAAATGTGCGGTAATCTGCCTATTGCGAAAGCCTTTGCAATGGCTGATGATGTATTGTCTACGGCTGCAAAAGGAATCGCTGAAATCATCACACGTACCGGATATATCAATGTAGATTTTGAGGATGTTCGCACAGTAATGAGTGAATCTGGAGTTGCTATTATGGGGTCAGCACAAGCAGAAGGTGATGACAGAGCTATTAAGGCAGCGGAAAAGGCATTATCTAGTCCACTTTTAAATGATGACAATATTGAGGGAGCTCGTTACGTGTTGCTGAATATTGCTTTCGGTGATAAAGAAGTGTTGATGGATGAGATCAGTGATATAACCGATTTCATACAAGATGAAGCAGGAGTTTCTGCGGATGTAATTTGGGGTTATGGAATGGATGAGTCTCTAGGAGATTCACTTTCTGTGACACTCATAGCAACAGGATTTAATCAAAATCCAAATACCGGAGTCAACCTGGAAAAACAGGTCGAACCGCGCAGAATGAATTTGGAAGAACCTACTAAAGCAATACCTACTCCTGAGATAAATGAAGAAGTTATTGCAGATGAGCCATTCTTATTGAAGCGTGAAGAAACTCCAATGCAGACAGAGATTGATGCAGACAAGGTAACAATGCAGTCAAAGCCGAAGCAAGCTAATATTGAGTTTGAAATTACAAGGCATAATCTGGAAGACGAAAATGAAACGGAGTCAAATAGTTCAACTGTTCAAAATGATGATGCTAGTGAGAAAGATGAGCCATTCTTGATCCAGAATAATTCGGCTGAGTCGAATGAAATGGAATCAGAGCAATTCTCAGAAATGAATTCTGAAAAGGAGCCAGATAACGATGAAGAATCAAAGAATGCTGCGCCAACCAGGTTCTCGTTACAAGGATCTATTGAAGATAAAGTGGAGGATAGTTCAGATGTAGTGCAGAATTCAGATAGTGTGATTGATTCGAATACGGAAGAGCACCGTTCTGAACAAAAGGAAGAACCAAAAGAATGGGAGCCGTTCATTCGCAGTTCTGAGTCAGAGCCAATTGTCAATGAAAAGCCTAGCTTCAAAACAACTACACCTGAATCAAGTTCACCGAGGCATTACCAAAGTGAAACTGATAGAGAAGAACAAGGGAAAAGAGCAAGTGATCGATTAAGTAGATTGAGAGATTTGAGTATGAAATTGAGGACTCCGTCAGGGATGAGTGATTTGGAGAATGAACCTGCATTTAAGCGCAAGCAAATTAATTTGGATCATTTGCCAAGCGCTGCCGAAAACAACGCAAGTCGCTTTACACTCAGTGAAGAAGAAGGAGAGGATGGAGAGAAGAAGACTCGATTAAGACCAAACAACCCCTTCCTGCATGATAATGTGGATTAATCAAACAGTATAAATGGGAAAAGCCTCTTTGATTGAAGGGGCTTTTTTTGGTGTTTTACCAAACGTTAATGTTGATAACTTTGTAAGTTATCACGTTGAGTTAAGCATACAATCGATTCAGCGAAATC
>CALKOP010000202.1 GCA_938091155.1 uncultured Flavobacteriales bacterium
CCTTCGTAGGTTTAAAACAAGGAGTTCACGAATTCAATTTTGAGATTGGAAAAGCGTTCTTTGAAAGTATCGAATACTCAATTGTTCTTGAAGGAAATGTATATGTTACTTTTCTTCTAGACAAAAAAGAGACAATGTTGATTGGTGACTACACCATCCGCGGAACCGTAAAGGCATCCTGTGGAAGATGTAACGACCCCGTTGATGTTGATGTTGAAGGAGAATTTCAACTGGTTTATAAATTTGATGATAAACCCTCGGAAGATGAGTCTTTAGTAATCGTTTACCCCGAAGAGTACGAAATTGATGTTAAGGAAAGTATCCATGAGTTTATCTCAGTTTCCATTCCATCCAGAACAGTGCACAAAGAAGGTGAATGCAACGAAGACGTAATGAAAATCTTAAGCGAGTATCAGGTATTTACACTGAATGAAGACGGCTCCGTTAAGCCAGATGAAGAATATGATGATTGGGATTCGGATGAAGAAGAAGATGACACTGCGGATAATGGGGAATCGGAAAATGAACCTGATGAAGATACCGATCAAAAAGAAGATGAAGACCAAAATGGTGATGATGATTACATCGATCCACGCTGGAACGCATTGAAAGGATTAAAGAAATAATAGTAAGACCTTAAATAAAGTAAAATGGCACACCCAAAACGAAAGATCTCCAGAACGAGACGTGATAAGAGAAGAACTCACGTTAAGGCGGAGGCGAAAAACATTGCAACTTGTCCAACAACAGGACAACCACATTTATTCCACCATGCTCATTGGCATGAAGGGAAATTGTACTACAAAGGAAAAGTAGTAGCTGAGAAAGAAGTTGCAATTTAATTCTGTACATTAGTTCTTCTTTATGAAGATAGGTATAGATGTCCTAGGTGGTGATTTCGCGCCCGAAGCAAATATTGCGGGCGCAATTTTAGCACGCAAAGAACTTTCGGTGGACACGAAAATTGTTTTGATAGGCGACCAGGATTCTATTCTGAGTGGCCTTTCTTCTTTTAATGAAGACCCCTTGAATTTTGAAATAGTCCATGCACCGGATCTGATCACAATGCACGATCATCCCACGCGTGCTATTCCTCAAAAACCGAACAGTTCGATAGCGATCGGATTTGATTTATTGGCGAGTGGAGAAATTCAGGCTTTCGCAAGTACTGGAAATACGGGAGCTATGCTCGTTGGAGCAATGTTTAAAATCAATACAGTTCCAGGTGTTATCCGTCCTTGTATTACATCAACGTTACCTGCAATTGACGGAACGAAATCCATTCTTTTGGATGTAGGTTCGAATGCAGATTGTAAGCCAGATGTTCTGCAGCAATTCGCAGTTCTTGGTTCATTATACTCGAATAACGTTTACGGCGTCGAAAAACCTAGAGTAGCCCTTCTTAACATTGGTGAAGAGGAATCAAAAGGAAATCTTTTGACCCAAACCGCTCATAAATTATTGGCAAGTTCTGATAATATTAATTTTATTGGAAATATTGAAGGGCGTGACTTATTTACTGGGGTTGCAGACGTTGTTGTTTGTGACGGGTTTACAGGGAATATTGTACTTAAACAGGCAGAGGGAATGTACGCCATGCTAAAGAAAAGAAACGTAAATGATGAATTTTTGGATCGCTTTAATTATGAGAACTATGGCGGTACTCCTATTCTTGGTGTTAAAGGAAATGTGATAATTGGTCACGGAATCTCTAACGATATTGCAGTGAAAAACATGATATTGCACTCGTGCGAAGTTGCAAACTCAGGTTTAGCTACAAAAATTAATGAAGCTTTTAATTAGAATATGAAAACGACAGCAGCGATAACAGGGGTGCAAGGATATTTGCCGGAGCATATCCTTTCCAACGAAGATTTAGCGAAAATCGTTGACACTAACGATGAGTGGATCACTTCACGAACAGGAATTAAGGAAAGAAGAATCATGAAAGATGGTGCTTCTTCTGATATGGCAGTAGAAGCAGTTAATGGGCTTTTGAAAAAAACCAACACATCACCGAATGAGGTTGATTTGGTGATTTTGGCTACTGTAACTCCAGACTACCCTTTCCCTAGCACTGCAAATGTACTTTGCGATAAAACAGGAATGAAAAATGCCTGGGGCTTTGATTTAATTGCGGCCTGTTCAGGTTTCATTTATGGATTATCTACGGGAGCACAGTTTATTGAAACTGGAAAATATAAAAAAGTTGTTGTAGTTGGCGTTGATAAAATGTCTTCTATTGTAGATTATCAAGACAGAACGACATGTATAATCTTTGGTGATGGTTGTGGAGCAGTGATGCTTGAGCCAAACAATGAGGGATTAGGTGTACAAGACTTTATATTAAAAAGTGATGGAGCAGGCAGGAATTACTTGTTTCAACCTGGTGGAGGTTCATTTGCACCAGCGTCTCATGAAACAGTAGACAATAGAATGCACTTCGTGAAACAAGAAGGAAAACAAGTGTTTAAATTTGCTGTAACGAATATGGCAGATGTTTCTGCTGAAATCATGGAGAAAAATAATTTGACTAGCGACGACGTTGATTGGTTAGTGCCGCATCAAGCGAATCTTAGAATAATCGATGCAACTGCAAATCGAATGGGTCTTTCCAAAGAAAAGGTGATGATCAATATTGAGAAGTACGGAAATACAACAGCTGGGACATTGCCATTGTGTTTGTGGGATTATGAAAAACAATTGAAAAAAGGGGACAACCTAATTTTATCTGCCTTTGGTGGTGGGTTTACTTGGGGAGCTGTTTATTTAAAATGGGCGTATAATTCCTAAATTATACTATTTTTATCGCATTAATACTTGAATAAAATGAATATTAAAGAGATACAAGATTTAATCAAATTTGTTGCCAAATCAGGAGTCAACGAAGTTGAGATCGAACAAAAAGATTTTAAAATCATAATTAAGTCACAAGCTGAGGCGAAAGAACAAATAATTGTTCAAGCTGCTCCCGTGGCTGCTGCTCCTGTAGCGGCGCTACCTCCGGCACCTGCTGCTGCTGCTGCACCTGCTGCTGCTCCAGCTGAAGAGGAAAATTCAAACTACATTACTGTTAAATCTCCAATGATTGGTACGTTCTACAGATCAGCAGGGCCAGACAAGGATTCTTTTGTGAATGTTGGAGATACAATTGGAGTTGGAGATACCGTATGTATTATCGAAGCAATGAAATTGTTTAATGAAATTGAAGCGGAAGTTTCAGGTAAGATCATTAAAGTTTTAGTTGATGATTCCACACCAGTTGAGTACGATCAGCCACTATTCGTAGTTGATCCGTCATAATTAGATTTTTGTTGGCAGAAATTAATAGCTTCTTTGCAAGCGTTTTTAATGCGCCATTCACATAAATAAATTGCTATGAGCATGTTCAAAAAGATTTTAATTGCGAACAGAGGAGAGATAGCGTTACGTGTTATTCGTACGTGTAAGGAAATGGGAATAAAAACTGTCGCGGTTTATTCAACTGCTGATAAAGACAGTTTGCCCGTGAGATTTGCTGATGAGGCGGTTTGTATAGGACCACCAACAAGCGCAGAGTCTTACTTATCAATCCCAAGTATTATCGCAGCTGCAGAAATTACAAATGCGGACGCCATTCACCCAGGGTATGGGTTCTTGTCTGAAAACGCGAAATTTTCTCGTGTTTGTCAAGAGCACAACATCAAGTTTATTGGAGCAACTCCAGAACAAATTGATGGAATGGGAGATAAGGCAAACGCTAAATCTACAATGATCGCTGCAGGAGTGCCTTGTATTCCAGGATCGAAAGGATTGTTGAAAGATTTAAAGGATGCTATCAAAACAGCTAAAGTTGTGAGATACCCAATTATTCTAAAAGCAACTGCCGGTGGTGGTGGAAAAGGAATGCGTGTGGTATGGAAAGAAGAGGACATGGAGGCTGCATGGGACGCTACAAGAGCTGAATCTGCTGCTGCATTTGGAAACAATGCTTTGTACATGGAGAAATTCATCGAAGATCCAAGACACATTGAGATTCAAATTGCCGGAGATCAATATGGAAATGCATGTCACCTTTCTGAAAGAGACTGTTCTATACAACGACGTCACCAAAAGCTAGTTGAAGAAACCCCTTCTCCGTTCATGACAGATGACTTGAGAAAAAGAATGGGAGATGCTGCGATTCAAGCGACAAAAGCTGTGAACTACGAAGGTGTAGGAACAGTTGAGTTTTTGGTCGATAAACACCGCGACTTCTACTTCATGGAAATGAATACTAGAATTCAGGTTGAGCATACAATTACCGAAGAAGTTATTAATTACGATTTGATTAAAGAACAAATCAAATTGGCTGCCGGAGAGAAAATGTCAGGAGAAAATCATTTTCCTACTATGCATGCGATTCAATGTCGAATCAACGCTGAGGACCCGAGTGCGAACTTTAGACCGTCTCCAGGGAAAATTACAAGTTATCATGCTCCTGGTGGACACGGTATCAGAATTGATACACATGTTTACGCAGGATATGAAATCTCGCCTTATTACGATTCAATGATTTCTAAGCTTATCGTTGTTGCTCAAACTAGAGAGGAGGCGATTAAGAAGATGAAAAGAGCATTGGGAGAATATATTATCGAAGGAATTAAAACAACAATCCCTTTCCACCAGAAATTAATGGAAGACGAGAATTTCGTTAAAGGGGAGTTTACTACTAGTTTCATGGATACATTCGAATATTAGAAGATCTGGTTCTGTCGCGTTAACCAAATCTCAATCTGACATTTACTGATTGAGGAATGAATTAGGCAGCTAAAGAATAAAATATTTTGAACGTTGTTTTCTCGAATCAGCTATTTGATCCTTCCTAATTATATTGACAACTTCGATTTCAGCGAAAGTCCGCCTATCAATTTAAAAAGTCCTTTTAATAAATTAGAGTCTAAGTAGGTTTTGTTCGTTTCTCGATGGCAAATATATAATCACATTATTTTTATTTGTTATTTGTTTTGGAATACGGTGATAGATGTTATACATTTAGGAACTTTAAATTAACTCAATTTTTTATTTTATGAAACGACTTTACATTTATATGCTTGCAATTTTCGGCATAATACTGTTTTCACCGCAATATTCATTTGCCCAATATTGTGTTTCTGGAGGGCCTACAAGTACTTTCGATTCAAATACTGAAAGTGTTAACCTATTAGGAGACGCAGCAAGTGCAATTTCATACACGGGTTGTCCCGCTGTTTCAGGTGTTGAAGATCTTACTGCTAGTCAAAGTGTTGCTGTTACTGGTGGTGCCTCATACACAGCTGACATTCAGTTTGGTACTTGTGGTGGTAACTACGGAAATGCTGGGGAAGCATGGATTGATTGGAACCAAAATACTGTTTTTGACCCTTCTGAATCAATAGGAACATGGTCCGGAACTCCTCCTACTGCGCTTTCTTCATTTGCATTTACAGTCCCTCCATCAGCATTGGCTGGCGCTACTCGTATGAGAGTTATGCAACAGGAAGGTGGTATTTTACCTCTTGACCCTTGTGGTGCATTTTTTTACGGCTCAGTTGTTGACTTTACAGTTAATGTAACTCCCGCAACATTCTGTGCTGCAGGGCCTACAAGTACTTTCGATTCAAATACTGAAAGTGTGAATCTAATCGGAGCCGGAGGAAGTGCAATTTCATACACGGGTTGTCCCGGCGTTACAGGTACTGAAGATCTTACTGCTAGTCAAAGTGTTGACATTTATACCGGCAACGCATACACAGCTAATATTCAGTTTGGTACTTGTGGTGGTAACTACGGTAGTGTTGGGGAAGCATGGATTGATTGGAACCAAAATGCTGTTTTTGACCATTCTGAATCAATAGGAACATGGTCCGGAACTCCTCCTACTACGCTTTCTTCATTCGCATTTACAGTCCCTGCAGGAGCAGTGATTGGCGCTACTCGTATGAGAGTTATGCAAAGGGAAAGTGGTACTTTACCTCTTGACCCTTGTGGAACATTTTTTTACGGTTCAGTTGTTGACTTTACAGTCAACGTATCTCCCCTCCCAGTGCTATGTGCTTCAGGAGGGCCTACAAGTACTTTCGATTCAAATACTGAAAGTGTTAACCTATTAGGAGACGCAGCAAGTGCAATTTCATACTCGGGTTGTCCTGGTGTTAGCGGTGTTGAAGACCTTACTGCTAGTCAAAGTGTTGCTGTTACTAGTGGTACCTCATACACAGCTGACATTCAGTTTGGTACTTGTGGTGGTAACTACGGAAGTGTTGGGGAAGCATGGATTGATTGGAACCAAAATGCTGTTTTTGACCCTTCTGAATCAATAGGAACATGGTTCGGAACTCCTCCTGCTACGCTTTCTTCATTTACATTTACAGTTCCTATAGGAGCAACGCCTGGCGCTACGACTATGAGAGTTACGCAACAGGAAGGTGGTATTTTACCTCTTGACCCTTGTGGTGCATTTTTTTACGGTTCAGTTGTTGACTTTACAGTCAACGTGTCTCCCGCCCCAACATACTGTACTGGAGGGCCTTCATCTACTTTCGATTCAAATGTTGAAAGTGTTAACCTATTAGGAGACGCAGCAAGTGCAATTTCATACACGGGTTGTCCTGGTGTTAGCGGTGTTGAAGATCTTACTGCTAGTCAAAGTGTTGATGTTTTTGCTGGGACCTTATACACAGCTGACATTCAGTTTGGTACTTGTGGTGGTAACTACGGAAGTGTTGGGGAAGCATGGATTGACTGGGATAAAAACGGTGTTTTTGACCCTTCTGAATCAATAGGAACATGGTCCGGAACTCCTCCTACTACGCTTTCTTCATTTGTATTTACAGTCCCTACTCTAGGTGTGAATGGTATCACAACTATGAGGGTTATGCAACAGGAAAATGGTTCTTTACCTCTTGACCCTTGTGGTGCATTTGCTTATGGTTCAGTTGTTGACTTTACAGTCAACGTTTCGGGTATGTCCTTAATTACTTGTCCTGCCCCAACAGCATTAACAGCTACTGCAATCACTGCAACTTCAGCTGACTTTGGATGGACTGATAATGCACTTTCTGGAATAGCAAATATTGAATACGGTGCAGCCGGATTCATTCTTGGAACTGGAACTTTGATAACAGGAACAAGCAATAATCCTGAAACGGTAACTGGACTTACTCCTGAAACAGGTTACGAATTCTACGTTCAATCTGATTGTGGTTTAGGTGACTTCTCTACTTGGGCAGGCCCATTCTCTTTCACTACTCCTTGTGAAGCAATTATAGCTCCTTATACTCAAGATTTTGAATCTCTTGCACTGTTGTTTCCCTACACGGCATTACCAAATTGTTGGGAAACGCAAACAGGGCCGGATTATTGGGATGTTACCAACGATTTAACGAACGGCCCAGCGTGGTTACCTAATATTGGTGACCATACTACCGGTTCAGGGAATTTTATGTGGATTGATGCAAGTAGTAATATTACAGCCAACGAAATGGTATCACCTAATATTGATTTCAGTCTCCTTACAGACCCTATTGCTGGCTTCTGGTT
>CALKOP010000203.1 GCA_938091155.1 uncultured Flavobacteriales bacterium
GTAAGTCTACTGTTGCTAAAGGGATTTTTGAATTTGAGTTTGTCGTGCCTAAAGACATCATTAGGGAATATGGTGAAGGAAAACTTAGTCTCTATGCTCAAAATGGAGTTTACGATGCTAGTGGATCAGAATACGACTTTATTATTGGTGGTTTATCCGACAACCCGGTGATAGACGATGCCGGCCCAGAAATAAACCTTTTCATGAACAATGACAAATTTGTGTTTGGCGGCATGACAAATGAGGACCCAGACTTATACGCATTGGTACAGGATGAAAATGGAATAAACATGGTGGGCACAGGAATCGGACATGACATTACGGCTGTATTGGATGAAAATGGAGCTAATACCATTGTTCTCAATGATTACTATGAAGCTGATGTTGACTCATATCAGAGTGGTAAAATCAGGTATCCGTTCAGTGACTTAGATGAAGGTAGGCATACGTTGAAGCTTCAATTATGGGATGTGAACAATAACCCAAGCGATGCATTCACAGAATTTGTTGTTGCCAATGATGAGCAGTTTGCATTAGACCACATATTGAATTATCCTAATCCATTTACAACGAATACTGATTTTTATTTTGAGCACAATAAGCCAGGATTGAGCTTGGATGTAAGGATTGAGATATTCACCGTCAGTGGTAAGCTGGTAAAGACAATATCCGGTAACTATTTAAATGATGGTTTTAGAATCGGCCCAATCAATTGGAAGGGGCGTGATGATTATGGAGACGTGATTGCCAAGGGGGTATATCTATATAAAATAACCGTTAAAACTCCATTAGGCGAACAAGTGGAAGAGTTTGAAAAACTGGTGATTCTAACTTAATGACAGCCTATCTTAATGTTATATTTGTCGCCTTTCAAAAAGTAAGTCTATTCTAAAACCTTACTCAAATTTGAAATTAATGTTGTTTAGAAGTATCCTAATATTCTTAATTGCAGTTTCGTTTTCGGCAACGACAATGTCACAATCATCGCGAGACTGGTTGCTGCAATTGAACACAATTACTACGGCTGTTCCATTCCTTATTATCAACCCAGAAACACGAGGTGGCGGCATGGGAGATGTGGGTGTCTCAACTTCGCCTGACGGTGCTTCTCAGCATTGGAATGTTTCTAAATATGCCTTCATTGATAAAAAGGCGGGGGTGTCAATTAGCTACACTCCTTGGCTTAGAGCACTTGTTCCTGATATATCAATTTCTTATTTATCGGGATATTATAAAATTAATAAGGTAAGCGCTATTGCAGGTTCGATACGATATTTCTCACTAGGAAACATTCAGTTTACAGACCAATTTGGTAACAATACAGTTCAATTCACACCGAATGAATTTGCGCTTGATTTATCTTATAGTAAAAAACTTTCCAGAAGACTTTCAGCTGGATTGGGAGCTAGATATATCAATTCAAATTTGACTGGAGGACAAACAGTGCAGCAAGCGACAACAGGACCGGGCCGAACAGTGGCTGCTGATCTTGGGGTCTATTATCAGAATAACGATCTAACAGTTTTTGGTAAAGACGCTACTCTAGCTTGGGGTGTTGCAGTATCCAATCTTGGTGCGAAAATCAGTTATACTAATACATCAAATCAAGATTATCTGCCAATTAATCTGCGTTTAGGCCCAAGAATGACTTGGATGTTAGATGACTACAATAAAATAAGTGTTGCTGTTGATTTTAATAAATATTTAGTGCCATCACCTCCAGTTTATCAAATTGACAGTAGTGGAAATGTTGCAATTGATAATAACGGCAATCCTGTTATTGCGTCAGGTATGGATCCTAATCGACCAACGGTTAACGGTGCTATCAGTTCTTTTTACGATGCACCAGGTATTGTCAGTTTTGATAACAACACATTACAACCTACTATAGATCCAGGAACCAGGTTTGGAGAAGAGTTACGAGAAATAAGTTATGGTATTGGAGCTGAGTATTGGTATGATGATCAATTTGCCTTTAGACTTGGTTATTATGGCGAACATATTTCGAAAGGGAATAGAAAGTTCATCACCGTGGGTGCAGGACTTCGTTTAAGTGTATTCGGTTTGGATTTTAGCTATTTAGTCCCGGCTTACTTTGGTTCCACCAATTTGCAGTCTTCTCCATTGGCAAGAACTCTTAGGTTTACATTGACATTTAATTTTGATGATGTCAAGAAAGAAAATAACGGACTACCTTCAGAATGAAAATAAGAGTAGGATTAGGTTATGACGTTCACCAATTAAAAAAAGGTCGTCCTTGTGTTTTAGGTGGTGTGCTATTTGATTCTCTATTGGGGCCAGATGGTCACTCTGACGCAGACGTATTATTACACGCTATTTGTGATGCAATATTAGGTGCTGCAGGACTTCGAGATATAGGATTTCATTTTCCTAATACAGATAGTTCCTTTAAAAACGCGGAGAGTAGGGACCTGTTAAAAGAGGTGATGAATCTTGTTTCGAAAGAGGGCTATCGAGTGGAAAATATTGACGCAACCCTGGTTTCAGAACAACCAAAGATTTCACCCAAGATTCAGGCAATAAAGGATTCCATTGCTGGATTGTGCGGAATCGAAGCTAATGCCGTTGGAGTGAAGGCCACGACATCAGAAAAGCTGGGATTTATTGGCAGAGAGGAAGGGCTGGAAGCACAAGCTGTAGTCCTTTTAATTAAGGATTAAATGGCTTTTATAAACAAGAGTATTAGAGTCGAATTTACTGAAGTAGATTCAGTTTCGGAGCTTTCAAGCAATAATCAGGAATTAATAGAAAAAGCTAAAGAAGCATCTTCATTGGCATATGCTCCGTATTCTCGATTTTTCGTAGGTGCGGCCGCAAGACTAGAAAATGGCGAAATCCACATTGGTAGTAATAAAGAAAACGCCTCTTTTCCTGCAGGTATTTGCGCGGAAAGAAATGTAATAAACTACATATCCGATTTACGACCAAATACTAAGATTAATACAATCGCAGTTTATGCAGATCCGAAGGACTTTAGGCTTGATGAACCAGTATCCCCTTGCGGTATTTGCCGACAGGTTTTGGCTGAAACGGAGCAAGTTCAGCAACAGGACATCGAGATTGTACTGACGGGTCATTCAGGTAAAACGCTGATATTCAAAAGCGTGGCAAGCATTTTGCCGTTTCATTTTTGTCTTTCTGAACTAAGAAAGTGATCATTTTCTGAATATCGTTTTTCCTACTTAATCATGTTTTAAATTTGCCGTCCCACGAAATTTTTCACATGGCAATAGCAACAAAAAAAGCAACGAAAAAATCCGTCTCTAAATTGACTCATTCTAAGAGTCAATACATGAAGTGGTATGAGGATATGTTATTGATGAGACGCTTCGAAGAAGCCTGCGGAAATTTATATCTACAACAAAAATTTGGTGGCTTCTGCCACTTGTACATAGGCCAAGAAGCTGTAGCTGCTGGTTTTGCTTCAGCAATGCATAAAGGCGATAAGATAATTACAGCATATAGAGATCATGCACATCCAATTGCCCTTGGAATGGATCCTAAATATGTAATGGCTGAGCTTTATGGTAAGTCTACAGGCTGTTCAAAAGGTAAAGGTGGTTCAATGCACATGTTTGATAAAACGCTCAATATGATGGGTGGTCATGGTATTGTTGGGGCACAGATCCCAATGGGAGCTGGTATTGCTTTTGCCGAAATGTATAATGGAACTAAAAATGTTTGCCTAACATTTATGGGTGATGGTGCTGTAAGGCAAGGTGCGTTGCACGAGACGTTCAATATGGCTATGCTCTGGAAAATACCTGTTGTGTTTATTGTAGAGAATAATAACTATGCAATGGGTACATCGATAGAGAGAACGACCAATGTTGCAGATTTATCAAAACTCGGCTTGAGTTATGATATGCCGAGTGAAAGTGTTGATGGTATGAGTGTGGAAGCTGTTCACGAGGCAATTGAAAAGGCAGCTAATCATTGCAGATCCGGCGAAGGCCCTTATCTTCTAGATATTAGAACCTATCGATATAAGGGACACTCAATGAGCGATCCTCAGAAATATCGAACAAAGGATGAGTTAAATGAATACAAGGATAAAGACCCTATTACCCAGGTGTTATCAATCATTATGGAGGAAGGTTGGCTTGACGAAAAGGGTGTTGAGAAGGTCGAAGATCGTGTGAAAGCAAAAGTTGATGAGTCAATTGATTTTGCTGAAACATCACCTATGCTTGAGCTAGAGGAATTATATACAGATATTTATACTCAAGAGGACTATCCATATATAATGGATTAAATTACTAGAGAATGGCTGAGATTATTAAAATGCCCAAACTGAGTGACACCATGGAAGCAGGTGTTATTGCAAATTGGTTGAAGAAAGTTGGAGATGATGTAATCTCGGGAGATGTGTTAGCCGAGATAGAATCTGATAAAGCTACGATGGAGTTCGAGTCTTATCCTTCAGGAAAACTTCTGCACATAGAGGTGGAGGCAGGAAAGTCGGCTCCAGTTGATTCGCTTATTGCAATAATTGGTAAAGAAGGCGAGGATATTAAATCGTTGATTGAAGAAGCGAAAGCTGCGCCGAAGGCGAAGGCTGAACCTATAGAAGAGACTAAGAAAATAGAGATTAAGCCAACTGCGGCCGCGTTGTCAACTCCTCAGATTGCGGTTAAGCCTAAACCAGTTTCTAAGATTGAGACACAGGTGAATGATGAGCCTGATGGTAGAACCAAGATTTCACCGCTAGCTAGGCGTCTTGCTGAGGAGAGAGGAGTTAGTTTACGAGGTATCCGAGGTTCGGGTGAAGGAGGGCGAATTGTAAAACGAGACATTGAGAATAGCCGAACTCAAATTACACAAATTGAGCGATCGCGAGACGTGGAGGTGAATCAAATGCGCAGGACAATTGCTCGCAGATTGAGTGAGAGTAAATTCTCAGCTCCGCACTTCTATTTGACCATAGATCTTGATATGGATAGAGCGGTTGATTCTAGGAAGGCCATTAATCTCGCGATAAGTCCTGATAAAATATCATTTAATGATTTGGTAATTAAAGCCGCTGCTGTTTCCCTCAAAGAGCACCCGGCCGTCAACGCTGGATGGTTTGGTGATTTTATCCGTTATAATGAGCACGTTCATATTGGAGTTGCTGTAGCTGTTGAGGACGGTTTACTTGTACCCGTAGTTCGACACGCAGATTCTAAACCACTGACTCAAATTTCGGGTGAAGTTAGAGACTATGCTCAGCGTGCGAAAGCCAAGAAATTACAACCCCAAGAATGGGAAGGAAACACCTTCACGATTTCGAATCTTGGTATGTTTGGAATAGAAGAGTTTACCGCGATTATTAATCCACCTGATAGTTGTATCATGGCAATTGGTGGGATCCGTCAAGAACCTGTAGTAAAGAATGGTGAAATAAAAGTCGGAAATCGAATGAAGGTCACAATGAGTTGTGATCATAGAGTTGTAGATGGCGCAACAGGCGCGAAATTTTTGAGCACTTTTAAGAATTATATAGAAAATCCAATTGTGCTTTTGGGAATGAGCGAGATATGATTCTCTAACTATCTATTGCTGAATCAGTATTTTCTATTGGTACAATCTGAATTGAGTCTAAGCGAGGCTTCCACAGATTGAGATGTTCTGAATAATTGTCTTTGTATTCAGCCTTTATTGGAAGACTAGGAGGTAGCTTTTCTCTTCGATGATCTACTTGTTGCCCATTCTTCCAAAACCGAAAACATACGTGGGGTCCAGTGGCAAGCCCTGTGCTGCCAACATATCCAATTACTTGTCCCTGTCTTACACGCACACCAGGACGAATACCTGAGGCAATTATACTCATATGTAAGTACTGAGTAGTATAGGTTCCATTGTGTTTGACTTTAACATAATTGCCATTGTACTTCTTGTACTGCGCCTCAGCAATGACACCGTCACCAACGCTCATAATGGGAGTCCCAGATGGCGCTGCGTAGTCTGTACCTAGGTGCGCCTTGTACCGTTTTTGTACTGGATGAAATCTCCGTTTTGTATATCCAGATGAAATTCTGCTGAATTTTAATGGAGCTTGCAAAAATGCTTTTCGAAGACTGTTGCCTTCATCATCATAATAATCAATCTCACTTCCTTGTGCATATTCAAAAGCATAATATGGCGAGTCAAAATGATTAAAAACCACGGCTTGGATATTATCAATTCCAACTACTTCGTCCTCTACTTTTTTAACAGTATATATCAATTTAAAATAGTCACCTTTTTGAATCCGATAAAAATCTATACTCCAGGCATAGATATCTGCCATTTCCATAGCCAAGGCAGGACTCAAGCCTTGATTCATTAAGGTCATATAAAGAGAAGATTCAATTGTACCGCTGGCAGTTTTTTCCTCAAGCATCGTTTGTCGTGATCCTCGATACACATTTATCGTATCCGTCAGATCATAAACAACAAAGTCTACCGCAGACATTTCGTAAATGAAAAACAACGCTTTTTGGTTAGAATCTTCAGAGCAGATCAATGTGTATCCTTTACCAGAATTGAGTTTTCTGATGTCATATACTTTTTTAGATTTTTCGGCTAGATTAGAGATGTCTTGGTATGAAATATTAAGTGGGAGTAAAATGTCGGCTAAAAATTGATTGAGCCTAATTTTTCCTTTGATTACATTATACCCTTCAGCATCTATTCCAAACTCATCGTTACATTCATTTCCAACCAATGAATCAACGGCCTCAACAAATTCAGGGGAAACGGTGTTGGGTTCCTGTGAGAAAATTAGCCACAAAGAGATAATGCTAAAAATGCCTGCGGCAATCAGAATGAATTGTGATTTCTTCAAGTTAGAATGAATATTCAAACGGTAAAGTTTAAGGAAAGACGAGGTTTATATTACAACTTGAAATTATAACCTTGAGAAATGGAAACTTGGCCTTTATATTGTATTTACTAACACCTAAACATTCATCTAGTCTTTCACCTTAGAAACAGGATTTGCTAGTCCGCTGTAATCACGAATTTCCATGGTCACTGATCCAACCAGGATTTTGGCCTTGGCAAAAATCGGGATTTTGTTTTCGTCATCAGTCACCCAGACCATCATATCCTCTTCTTTCTTAAAAATCCGACCCTCCTGGACAACTGGGACAAAAACCATACAATCAAAAGTGCCTTTGTCCACCTTTATCCTTTCCTTACGTAAGTATCTGATTCTTAATGGCCAAAGTTCATTATCAATGAAGATATGCATTTCATATACCTGGTTTGGTTTGGCGTCAGAAAAGTCAAATGTACGCGCATAATAGAAGGCTGTTATCATGTCTTGAACCCCAACTGGCACATCAAATTCTTTACCTTTTTTTGTTTTGACTTTTCTTTTGAATTGGTCGAAGGTGTAATACTGTTTCATTTTGAAATCGCCTTCCTCTATATCGCGAACAAAAATCCAAGGGAATACTCCGTCTGCGTCTAAGTAAGTTTCATATGTATCTCGAACTTTAAAAAACCAATTGAAGGTTCCCATGGAATTTCCTTTGCCAACTGCATGTAATACATCCCTTCCCACGATTGATTTTTTTTCTTCGGTAATCTCAATAATCGCTTCGCCCGCATCAATCCATCCATAAGAAACTTCGTATTCTAAGCGTTCTCCGCGCTGAAAAGAATGATGAGAGATGGATGGAAGGTCGGTTGATTTTTTTGTAGAAGTTGTCTCATAACTGCCATCATTGGAGCTAGTTTGAGCAAAAATGTTGTGAGTAAATAGTAAAAGCGTCATTATAATGATAGGTACTTTCATGGTTTCAGTTTGATATTTCATAGTCAAAGGGAATGCCAATTAATTGCCAAAGTTTTTCCAATTGCTAAATGTCTCTGAGTATAACACAAAAAGCAATGTTCCAATAACGCACTTAACAATCATGCCGGGGAGATAAGGGATGATGTGTGTTTCAAAGGTGATGATGCTATAGCTGCCGATCCATATCCAAGAAAGACCAATTATCATTAATAGAAAGTGCATACTGATGAATACTACGCTAACCCTAATAGGATTTGGCGTAAAGAGCATTTTGGCTTTTCCTGCCATTATCGCGATGATGTAGAATCCCAAAAGATATCCACCGCTATTTGAAAAGAAATAGCTGTGACCACCATTTCCATCAGCAAAAAGTGGTAGACCAAGCGCACCAAGCAGTAACCAAAGTATAATTCCGCCACTAGCATATCTGCTGTTTAAACTCAGGGGCAGTAAAATCGCAAACATGCTCTGTAAAGTAATTGGAACACTTAGCCCTGGGATTTCAAACGATACCCGACCGCTAACCCACATCAATAAGGCTGAAATAGCAACTTGCCAGCCAATTTTTAAGAATTGTTGGGCTAGAGTCAAACGACAATATTTACAATACGACCAGGAACAACAATTATCTTTTTTGGCGTTTTACTTTCGAGCCATTGTTTTGCTTCACTTGACTCCAGTACCGCACATTCAATAGCTTTTTTATCCAAGTTAGCAGCTAATTCTAATTGAAATCTTGTTTTCCCATTGAATGAAATAGGATACTTTATAAAAGCAGATTTTAAATGATCTTCATTGAATTCAGGCCAGGGTTCTTCCGAAATGGATTTTTCATGACCCAATAACTCCCATAATTCCTCGCTGAGATGCGGAGCATGGCAACTGAGCAATATAGTGAGAGGCTCAATGATTTCTCTTTTAGTACATTTTAATTCTGTAAGTTCATTTACAGCAACCATGAAGGCGCTCACGCTCGTGTTGAACGAGAATCGCTCCATGTCATCTGTGACTTTGTTTATACACTTATGCAATGCTTTTAATTCATCCTTATTTGCCGATTCTATTGTTACGCAGAATATGCCATTTTCATCATGTACTAAGCGCCAAAATTTGCGAATAAATCTAGAAACACCATCTATGCCTTTAGTATTCCAAGGCTTGTGCATTTCGATTGGTCCTAAAAACATTTCGTGCATTCTCAATGCGTCTGCACCATTATCAGCGATAACATCATCAGGGTTAACAACGTTGTTATATCGTTTACTCATTTTCTGCCCATCTTCTGCTTGAATCATACCCTGATTAATCAACTTTTTGGCTGGCTCGTCAAATGGAATATATCCAAGGTCATGCAAGAACTTCGTCACGAATCGAAAGTATAGAAGGTGTCCAGTGGCATGCTCAGCTCCACCCACATATAAATCCACTTGTCCCCAATACTCCACTGCTTCTTTGGATACGAAAGTTTCACTTCGATCTTGTTGGTTTCCTTCCATCATGTATCTAAGGAAATACCAATTCGATCCTGCCCAACCTGGCATGGCGTTAAGCTCCATTGGATAACCCTTTCCATTTTCAACAATTTTTCCGTTTTCTCGGTCCCAATTCCATTGCTTCGCTCTTCCTAGCGGTGGTTCTCCAGTTTCCGTTGGTTTAAAATTGTCAATTTCGGGTAGAATGATTTCATCCAATTTGTCCTCATCAATTGTGAATGGAATTCCATCCTTATAATAAATAGGAAACGGCTCCCCCCAATACCTCTGTCTGCTAAATACAGCATCGCGTAACTTGAAATTGATTCTCTTGCTACCAATATTGTCCGATTCAATTCTTTCAATAGCCCTAGATGCCGCTTCCTTTAAAGTTAGTCCGTTTAAGAAGTCAGAATTAATCATAACTCCATCCTTCCTGTCATCTGCTCCAGCCACAACCTCTTGACCATCAATTACTGGTGTTATTGGTAAGTTGAATTTCTGTGCGAAATCCCAATCCCGCTGGTCACCAGCCGGTACAGCCATTATTGCACCAGTTCCGTAATTTGCTAACACATAGTCGCTTATCCAAATTGGAATTTTTTTATTGTTAAGAGGGTTTATAGCGTAGGCTCCAGTAAAAACTCCAGTGACATTTTGTACTTCGGTCATTCGTTCGCGCTCGGATCTACCTTGCGTAAACTCAATGTAGGCTTTTATTTCTGAGAATTGTTCTGGTATTGTAATTCGATCGACTAACTCATGTTCAGGGGCAATTACCATAAATGTAGCTCCGAAAATGGTGTCAGGTCTTGTTGTGAAAACTTTGATTATCGCATCTTGCTCGCTGACTATGAAGTCAATATCAGCCCCTTCGCTTTTTCCAATCCAGTTTCGCTGCACATCTTTAATGGAATCGGACCAATCTATCGTTTCAAGTCCATCCAATAGTCGTTGAGCAAAAGCCCTAATACGGAGGGACCATTGCATCATTTTCTTTTGTTCAACAGGATATCCCCCTCGTTCGCTTAATCCATTAATTACTTCGTCATTAGCGAGCACAGTCCCCAATCCTGGACACCAGTTTACTATGGTCTCAGCTCTGTAGGCTAATCGGAAATTCAGCAGGGTTTCGCGTTTTTTATTCGAGTTATAGGACTTCCATTCTTTCGCGGTGAACGGGATGGTTTCGTGACTTGAGGCATCAACATTTGAGCTGCCACTCCTATCAAACTCCTCAATCAACGCTTCAATCGGCTCCGCTTTTTGAGTTTTATGGTTAAACCAACTATGAAATAGTTTTATAAAAATCCATTGAGTCCACTTATAGAATTCGGGATCGGATGTTTTAACCTGCCTGCTCCAATCGAAAGAGAACCCAATCAGATCAAGTTGTTCACGATATCTTTTTACATTGGCTTCAGTTGTTACTAGCGGATGTTGTCCGGTTTCAATTGCATATTGTTCTGCAGGAAGCCCATAAGAATCATAGCCCATTGGATGTAGAACGTTAAACCCTTGGTGGCGCTTGTATCTAGAGTAAATGTCGCTAGCAATATATCCTAATGGATGTCCAACATGAAGGCCTGAACCAGATGGATAAGGGAACATGTCTAAAACATAAAAAGACGGCCTTGAATCATTATTATTGGCTTTGAAAGTTTGCCATTCTCTCCAGCGATTACGCCATTTAGTTTCTACCTCTTTGAAATTATAATCCATCGCTTCAATTGAAAAGTGCGAAGGTATATTTCTAAGCTAATTGTTATAGCCCTTACCTTTAGGCTCACGAACACGTATAATTATTCACAAAGCATTTAAAAGATTAATTGTGCAGAGCGCTGGAATGATGAGAATGCCAGCAGCACATCGCTTGTTTCGGGCAGAAGAGGATTTATTATGAATCCAGGAACTTTTGATCCAGGAACAGGTGATTTACCCGCAGCCGGAGTTAAAGCATCGCAAGAGCTATTGCCTGCAAGTCAATCAACTGATGATGGAGTCGATTATGTTCAGTTCAATGGACTTAGTTCAATAACTGGTGGTTGCCAAGCATATACTATTGGTGAGAATTCTGTAATACTGCCCTCAGAGCTATTATTGTTTGAAGTATCATTAGTAAATGATGCGGTGATCACGCATTGGATAACAGCTACTGAGATTAATTCAGATTAGTTTGAATTAGAAAGAAGTCAAAATCAAGAAAATTGGGAGTTGATTTCTACTATCCAGGCGGTAGAAAATAGTAATACAGAATTGAACTATGTCTGCTCAGATTCTAAACCCTTAAAAGGAGTCTCTTATTACAGACTCAATCCTGTGGACAGAGATCAAACGTTGGACTATTCTCAAATCGAAATAATTTCGATTGCAACTTTGTCCAATCTGGCGCTGGTTTATCCAAATCCTAATGCAGGTGCGTTTAATATCCGTTTGATCGATCCGTCCATGGTCCGATCAATTGAAATTTATAATGCTACTGTTCAGTTTGTGAGGAAAGTAAAAACCAAGGGGAAGAACGACTTTGTAATAAACGGATTGTCCAACGGGTTTTACAATTTGTCAATTATTGGCTCGAATGAACGATTTGTTACGTCAATATTGGTGAGTCAATAGAGTCCAGGTGTTTTTGTTCAGACCACTAGATGAATGATTTCTTTTAATTTGTGCCGGAATTTCAAAGAAAAAGAAGGAAATACCTGTGGAGAGTTCTAGTGCCAAATGGATATTCAGATGTGCCGTAATAGTAGCGTTCGCTTCGTTACTGCCCAATACAAATACGTTCAATCACGGATATGTCCTTGATGATATTTCTGCTATTACGGAAAACTACGTGGTACAAAAGGGGGTTGAATCGATTCCTGTCATTTGGGAGACGAATTATCGTTATGGTTATTGGAATGATCCGGGAAGTCTTTACCGTCCTCTGGCACTTTCCCTTTTTGCGTGGGAGTGGGAGATGTGGCCAAATGATCCTAACCCAGCTCATGTTATCAATGTACTCCTTTATGTTGCCGGTTGCGTTTCTCTATTTTTCTTGTTGCTGAGTTGGTTTGGCAAAAGCCGATTGGTGTTAGCTGCGGGTGCGGCACTATTGTTTGCGATCCATCCGATACATACTGAGGTTGTAGCCAACATTAAAAGTGCAGATGAGTTATTGGCGGTTTTATTCTCAATACTGTCAATTCTCGCAATTTGGAAAAACGGTAAAAAAGTATTCTCCATATGGTTGTTACTAGCAATGGTCTCATTCTTTTTTGCGTTAACCTCGAAGGAGAGCACAATTACATGGCTCCCAATCATACCGCTAATGTTCTATTTCTTCTCTGACATTCCTTTTAAAAACGGATTAATGTCTATGCTATGGATGCTATTTCCAGTTGGCTCGTATATGGCTCTCAGAAAGAATGCTCTGGGCACGTTTTCAAGTGCAGACGTTATTGCAGGAATTGATAATGTCTTGGTTAAAGCTGATGGTGTTGAATATTTTGCAACAGCTATTAAAATTTGCGGTCTTTACTTTTGGAAACTGATTGCTCCATACTCATTATCACATGATTATAGCTTATATGAAATTCCAGTAAACAGTCTCGAGGATCCTTTTTTCTGGTTTTCATTATTAACGATATTAGGATTGGTCGTTCTACTACTTAAAGGGTTTAAATCAAAATCTCTCATTGCATTTTCGATTCTGTTTTTTGGAATCACATTTTCCTTGTACTCGAATCTTGTATTGACCATTGGCACTCACTTTGGTGAACGTCTATTATTCCTTCCATCTGTTGGCTTCTGCATTGCCATTGCATCAATTTTATATTGGTTCGCGATGCGAAAAACGGAAGTTTTTGAAATAAAAAATTCCCTAGTTCCAATCGGTCTCTTGGCGATACTATTGCTGGGATATGGATTTAAGACATATTTGAGAAATCAGGATTGGAAGAGTGAATTCGATCTTTATTCAGCGGACGTAATTAATAGTCCAATGAGTGCAAGGACACACTACAGATTGGGGATGGCCTGCATGAAAGAAAGGGCAATTTTAGCCAAGAATGTAAAGGTCAAAAATCAGTGGTTACGGAAAGCTGTTGGTGAGTTGAAAAAAGCCATTGAAATATATCCAGGTTATGCAGATGCACAAGGAGAATTAGGTCTTGCCTATCAACGTTTGGAGTATTTCGATTTAGCCGTGGAGCGCTATAAAATTGTGTTAGAAAAGAAACCGACTCACAAAACGACCTTGAATAATATGGGAACGATTCTTTTCAGTCAGGCAAAATTTGATGAGGCGATTGAATACTTTTTAAGAGCATTGGATAAGGATCCAAACTATAAGGATGCCATGGGTAATTTGGCCAGTTGTTACGGAACCATTGGTGAATTTGATAACGCGATTATTTGGTTTAAGAAGGCAATTGAGATTGACCCCAAGAATGCATCGTACTATTATTATATAGGGATGACCTATGAGAGAATGCATAAGCTGGATGAAGCGGAAAGCTGGATGTTGCAAGCATATGTATTGGACCCAAGTTTACGACCTAAACAATAGGTTTGGAAACAGAGAGGGCATAGACCATTGGCAATTTCCCCTCTAGGCTTGGAGCAAAGGTTTCACTTACATTCGTAAAAAACGTATGCCTATGATCATTTATAATATAACCGTGAAAATTCAGAATGACATTCATGATGAATGGATGAGCTGGATGATCCAAAAACACATACCTGAGGTTATGAAAACGGGTTGTTTCATACAAAATGAAATGGCCAAGGTTTTAGTAGATGATACAGATGGTTTGACCTATTCAATACAATATCGATGTGAATCAATGGATGAACTCAATAAATACTTTGCCGCATTTGCTCCTAAACTTCAGTCGGAGCACTCGGAGCGATTTACAGATAAGTTTGTTGCTTTTAGAACACTACTTGAACTTATTTAAATGTTAAAACCTAAAAAGTCACTCGGTCAGCACTTTTTAACAGATGAGTCTGTCATTGATAGAATGGTCGATGCAATTTCAAAGTTGGATATCGATAACCTGATTGAAATAGGCCCAGGAGAAGGTGTTCTTTCAAAAGATCTCCTGCCAAAGTATCCTGAAATGAGTTTGATAGAATTGGATAGGGAGAGTATTGCGTACTTGAGAAATCTATATCCTTATTTGAATGAGCGACTAATTGAAGCAGACGTGTTGAAGTGGAAAATACCCGAAGGACAATGGACAATCGTGGGTAACTTCCCGTATAATATAAGTTCTCAAATCATTTTTAAAATGATTGAAAATAGAACCCAAGTTCCTGCATTGGTTGGAATGTTTCAAAAAGAGGTTGCTCAACGTATTGTGGCTCCATCGGGTATTAGAACCTATGGAATTTTAAGTGTTTTAACCCAGGCATTCTATACTGGTGAATACTTATTTACTGTAGATGAACATGCCTTTCGACCACCACCTCGTGTTAAATCTGGCGTGATTAAACTCGTTCGAAAGGAGAAGTTGGAATTGGAATGTGATATTCCATTTTTCTTCGCCATCGTAAAACAGGCCTTTAATCAACGAAGGAAGATGCTGAGAAACTCGGTAAAGAGTTTTTTAACTGAAACTAATCTGCCGCTTGTAGAGGAATACCTTACGATGCGACCTGAACAATTGAACGTTGAGGATTTTGTTAAGCTGGCTCGCCATCTGAAGCCCTGATCAATTTCTTCTAACTTTGACCTACTTCCTGTTTTGGAAGAAAACCAGCGAGAGACATGCAGTTTGAACTCACCAAAGAATACATAGATACGCTTAAAGCAGCTATCGAACGCAATGCTGAATCCTCGCTGCTTGAATTGGTTAACGACCTTCATCCTGCCGATGTAGCGGAGATAATTGATGAGTTAGAAGCTGATGAAGCCTTGGTTTTATACAAGGTAATGGATGCAGATAGAGCCTCTGATGTATTGATGCATCTCGAAGAAGACTCACGAGAAAAATTCTTAGCTCTTCTGACCCCAAAAGAAATAGCCGAGCAATTCATTGATCATCTCGATAGTGATGATGCCGCGGATATGATTAATGAGCTGCCGGATGATCAAAAGGAAAAGGTCATCGCTGAAATTGAAGATAAGCAGCAGGCACAAGACATTGTCGATTTACTTCATTACGAGGAGGAAACTGCCGGAGCCTTAATGGCGAAGGAATTGATTAAGGTTGATGTTAATTGGACAGTAAGTAAGGCTGTGAAAGAAATGCGTAAGCAGGCTGAACAGATTGAACATGTGTACACCGTATATGTAGTGGATGAGAATGATGTTCTGCTTGGAAGACTTCAGCTAAATAAAATGCTTTTAAATCCTATTCGAGCTAAAATTGCTGATATATACGATCCTAAAATACGATCGGTTAATGTTGATGAGGGGCAGGAGGAAATAGCCAACATTATGGAGAAGTATGATTTAGTGGCACTACCCGTAGTTGATGAATTAGGAAGACTGCTTGGTCGTATTACAATTGATGATGTTGTTGACGTCATTAAAGAAGAGGCAGAAAAGGATTATGCTTTAGCATCAGGTATTTCGGGAAACATAGAATCAACTGATTCCATTTTTGTATTAACCAGGGCACGTTTACCTTGGTTACTAATTGGCTTAGTCGGAGGGATTTTGGGAGCAAGAGTTATCGAACTTTACGAAGGCGATCTTCAACTCTTTCCAGAGATGGCATTTTTTATACCATTAATTGCTGCAATGGGCGGGAATGTAGGTGTTCAGTCATCCGCAATTATCGTACAAGGACTTGCAAACAATTCACTCGGACTCTCCGGAATTTGGAGCAAACTGCGAAAAGAATTTGGTGTGGCTCTATTAAATGGAATGGTGCTTTCTATTATAATATTTGCATACAATTATTTCTTTCAGGACTCGCTTGCATTGGCCTACACCGTAAGTCTGGCGCTTTTTTGTGTGATTCTCGTGGCGGCTCTTTTTGGAACGTTCGTACCGCTGTTGCTGGATAAATATGACATTGACGCTGCACTGGCGACCGGGCCATTTATCACTACAGTCAATGACGTTTTGGGATTATTCATATATTTTCTAATCGGACATTTGCTATACATATCATGAGAGCCTTCATTATTGCCTGCATATTATTCAGTGGACTCCTTTTATATGGGCAACGCAAAATGCCTGCAATCACCTTTTTAGATAGTAGCATTGAGTTCGCTAATGGAAATAAATCGTTTAGTGAAGTAGGTCAATTGACAGATACTCTGCGAGATGAGCATATCATAAAGGCATTAGTTAAAATCCTCACTTACAATCCGAAATTACACATTGAGCTGGCAGGACATTGTGCAGGAAATGAAGATTCAACATTTGCTCAATTACGTGCTGATCGTGTGCGTGATTTGTTGGTGGCTGAAGGGGTTGATTCGTCTCGGATTTCACCCAAGAGTTATGGTTTTCAGCAGCCAGTAATAAACAATGAAGTGCTCCTAAGCCTAAGTTCAAGGGCCGAAAGAGATGAGGCGGATCAGCGCAACAGAAGAGTGGAAATAGAGGTTGTAGCAGTAAAGCCTGATTAGTTAAAGTTCATGAAGATTCTCATCATTGACACTTTCCATGAATCCCTTCAAATTCTGTTAGAAGACAATGGATATGAGTGTATAAATATGGCTCAGTCATCTGATGAGGACGTTAGAATGGCAATGCCCATTGCCGATGTTCTTATCCTTAGAAGTCGTATATCTATTGATACTGATTTCATTGATGCCAGCCCTAATTTGAAAATTATTGGAAGAGTAGGCGCTGGGCTCGAACATATTGATGTTAACTATGCAAAATCCAAGGGGATTAAAGTGTTGAGTTCCCCGGAAGGTAATCGACAAGCCGTCGCGGAACATTCTATTGGTATGCTGCTTGCACTTTTTAATAAAATTCCGAAATCAAATGTTGAGGTGCGAAAAGGGCATTGGTTGCGAAAGGAAAATGAAGGAATTGAGCTGAAAGGAAAAACAGTGGGTATTCTTGGTTTTGGAAATACTGGTTCTGCTTTCGCACAGGTAATCTCGGGTTTTGGAGTGAAAATTTTGGCGTTTGATAAGTACAAATCAAATCACTCACATGACGCCACAATGGAACAGATTTGGGATGAAGCGGATGTGGTAAGTATTCATTTGCCCATGACAAATGAAACTAAGTTTTTGGTTTCTGAGGCTTGGTTGAAAAGGTTTAAACGCCCCATTTACATCATCAATACATCTAGGGGTACAATCATAAATACGGAAGATCTACTAAAGGCGATGGATGAAACATTTGTCTTGGGAGCCTGCTTAGATGTACTGGAGTTTGAAACAGAAAACCTGAAAATGCCTAGGATGAGTGAATTACCCACATCGGCCAAAATGTTATTTAATCATCCAAACGTGATTCTCACACCCCATACTGCTGGATTAACTAAACAGAGTTATGAAAAACTCAGTCAGGTATTGGCCCATAAAATCTTAGTCGAGTTAAAAGACCGCTGAAAATTAATGTCCTTAGATCATCGTTTTTCCAAATTAGAGTTGAAACCAAAAAATTGGTTTAATTCTAATTTTCGCTGTTTTGGTATTGGCTTTTCTGGGTGTCGAATTTGATCGAGAAGGCGATTTCTATTTTTATTACTCGGTCGCCTCGAAGTTTTTTTCTTCTCCTGACCTTTATGATCAATGATACGGCAAAAATCAAGTCTTTGATTATTCTGGAAGTCCCGTTCTTACGCTACTTTTTTATCCTTTGACCAAGGTTCCAATTATTGTAGCGGCACTTTTTTGGAAACTATTGTCAATAGCTCCTCTGTATCGACTGTGGAGAATTTTTGAAGGTTTTTTATCTGGATATTTTTTGACAAAAAGACAAAGAATAAGTTGGCTCGTGTTAATATTTTTCAGTGTTGCATTTCTAATCTACTCGAATTTGCATCATGCACAGTTAACGATAGTCTTGTTGTATTGTGCTATAGAAGGTTATCTACAGATTTATAATAAGCGAATGGTTACAGGCTTAGCCGTAGACACCAATATTCCATCTTCAAAATTATATGTCGTTGAATTTGATTACCCTATCTGCATAGAGCAATGATACAATTGGCAGATTGACTCGTAGAGATTCTTCAGAATTAAGTTGAATCCTCCACTTGTGATTTTGAGAATTACTATTTTCTGGCTGCAATCATAATGTGTGGACTAAAGGAAAGCAAGTTGGGATCGCTTTCAGTCCTAAGGACCAAATTCATAAGGTTCTCTCGCTTTGCAGCGTCCGCCATATTCACAAAAAAGTTACTGTCTAACCAAGCCATTCCTTCAACTGCATGTAGATTAATGAAATCTAATCCAGATTCGATTATTTCTGATTTTAAAAGGCTAGGGTTATGGTAGTAGGCTTCAGCTAATAACCACGGGACCGCAACAGGAGGGTTGTGAATGCCGGTGGTCAATTCTTCAATGCACATATTGTAAAAGCCAGGATCGTGAATCAATCCTTGCCATAAACCAACTAAGGTGGAGGCTGTGTAATTAATAGCAAACCCCAAAAGAATACCTTCAGGCTTTAAAACACGTTTTGCTTCTTCAAGCGCTTTAAGTCTGTCATTTGCATTTTGCAGGTGATAAAGCGGGCCGTGAAGGATGACTAAATCCGCAAAATTATCCTCGAACGGAAGATCACGCGCTTCCCCAAGATTTGCTGTAAAAGGATTGTCAAGTTTTGAGGCTCTTTTTGAGGCGCGTTTTACATGTTTTTCAATGGGATCAATCAAGTGAACGATGTGTCCCTTTTTTGTAAGCCACTTCGCATATTTTCCAGTGCCACCACCTATGTCCAAGATGGTTGAATTCAAGGTAATTGTATACTTTGAAATAAGGCTTTTGTTTCGTTCGAATTCTAGCGTACCCAAACCGCTTTCAAGGCGCTTTTCTTCAGAGGCAGTAGTATAAAAATCCTCTATTTGTTTACTTACTAACTGCTTATTTGACATGGTGTCCAACTATGTATATAATCGAAATTGGGTTAAGAAGATTTTGTTTGGTCTCTCATGAGCATTCTCAAAGTATGCCTTGTTTTTTGTTGTAGTAAGATCTCTTTACCATGGGGGAGTTCTTCGGCAATTTTTTCATTGAAATGGCGAATAGTTAGTAGTTCTAACCCTTCATTATACCTCACTTCATAATCTGATTGAAGATCGCTGACCAAATCCTGTAATTTACTTTTATCGGCATCCACACTCACCGAAAAGCTAATGGCAGAGTTTTGCATGGTGTTGATTTTCATGCGGTGTTTGGCAAAGCGTTGAAAAATGTCGCTTATATGTTCTTCTACTATGAAGCTAAAATCCTTTGCTGAGATACTCAATAGCACTTGATCTTCCTTGAAAATATAGCTTGCTATTTTACTGTCTTCAGAGGTGTTAGTGTTGATGCGAGTGCCATCGTTTTGGGGATTTAAAAAGCTTTTCACAAATAGAGGTATCTCCTTGTTTTCCAAAGGTTTTATGGTCTTTGGGTGTATTACGCTCGCTCCATAATAACTTAACTCAACCGCCTCGCGATAACTGATGTTTGGTAGTAATTCAGCGTTATTGAAGTATTTTGGGTCAGCATTCAATACGCCATCTACATCTTTCCATATGCAAACCGCCTCTGCGTCTAGACAATATCCGAAAATAGCTGCACTAAAATCAGAGCCTTCGCGACCCAATGTTGTCATTCGATTGTGATTGCCGCCACCAATAAATCCTTGGCTAATCACAACCTTGTTTTTCTTCCATTCCCAGGCACTAGAAACTCGCTGTTTGGTGAGTTCCCAATCTACATTAGCCGCTCGATAGTTATTGTCAGTATGTATCAGCTTTCGTGCATCTAACCAGTCATTTTTAATTCCTTGACTGATCAAATAGTCTGAAATTATTTTGGTAGACAGGATTTCACCAAGAGAGACGATTTGATCGTATAAAAAATCATAGTCAGCATCCGTGTCTGCTTCTAAAAAGGCGAAGGCATAAGCCTTGATTTTTTCAATGGCCTGATGCGCGGCATCTGGTTCATTTTTTAACTCTTTTAAAACGGCCTCATGATTCGCGAAAACCGCATCTAACAATGGTTTCCAATCCTCATTGGCCATAAAGGATTTTACAACTAGCTCCAATGCATTTGTTGTTTTTCCCATGGCACTTACTACAATGAATAACTCCTGTTCAGGGGTCAGAGCAATGATCTTGTGTAGGTTGCGAATTCCTTCTACATCCTTAACGGAGGCACCGCCAAATTTGAGTACGTTCATACAACGAAAATGATGAAAATGGATTCAAGTACACCAGGTGGGCTAATTTAGCTTTGAGTTTAGGAATGTGAGTAACTGAAGTTTCTAATCAAAGTAGAGGCGACCATTGGTCCATTCACCGTCTAGTGAGGCGTTGTGTTTTTTATAAAACTTGATGGCGGGTTCATTCCAATCTAATACTTGCCATCCCATTTGTTTTAGCCCCTGACTCTGGGTAAGTTCAATGAGTTTTTCAAATAGCTGAGATCCAACACCCTGCCTTCGATATGGTTCGGCTACTATTAAATCTTCGAGGTATAGGTACTTACCCCTCCATGTACTGTAGCAATAATAGTATATAGCAGCACCGACAACCTCACTCTCAATTTCAGCAACCAACAGGTGAAAAGAAGCGTTTTCGCCAAATCCATCCCTCAATAAATCGGATTCGCTTATGAGGACAGCATCAGGTTCATTCTCAAAAATCGCAAGCTCTTTTATGAGTGACAAAACTTTGGGGATGTCTTTTTGCTTTCCCTTTCTGGTGGAAACCAATTTATTAAATGTGCTGATCAATCAATATCGCATTACCATCTGGGTCAATTACCACAAAGCTTTCGGGGCCCTTCGTGGTTTCGTCAGCTTCGTTTTCAATAGGCAGGCCCTTCGATTTGAGGGACTTTTGAATCAGGCGAACATCATCAAAATTGCCCAACGTATTTGCATTAACATCCCAACCTGGGTTGAAGGTGAGAATGTTATTTTCAAACATTCCTTGGAACAGGCCGATGAGGGTGCCCTTATTCTTCATAATCAAATAATTCTGATCCATTCCACCTGCAAATTGGCTGAATCCGAGGTGTTCATAAAACGTTTTAGATTTTGCGAGGTCTTTGACGCTTAAGCTGACCGAAAATGCTCCTAATTTCATATTACTTGAATTTTTTTGCTGAAAAATAAGGATTCACTAATCGAATCAACATTATTTGAAATGAACTATTTTGAAATTGATATCACAAATCACAAAAAAAGTCTTGTCTAATTTTGCAGACCTATGAAATTCAATAAGAACAGAATATTACCAATACTCTCGGTCGGATTAGTAATGACTAGTTGTGCAGGGCCGGATGAATCTGATAACGCTGATATTAAATCAGATTTAAAAGAGAGCGTTCGTTATGATGATATGCTTTCAAAGGAAATGACGGCTTTTGCGGCATTACCAGCGAGCCGGAAGAATAATATTACTGAGATCAGATAGTTGATGTAAGGTTGACGAATTGTTGCTTACTTTGTATGCTATTAATGAGGGTATTTAAGGCGGTAAGGATTTTTTGCGGCATAGTAACGTTAGTTGCGTTATTCGCACCGTCCTTTCATTTTAAGTCGGAACATCATCATCACCATCATGAAAATGATCATAGCGATTGTTCCCCAAAGCTAGAGAAGGATGCATGTCACAGAAGGTTAGTTCATCACGATTTTTCAGCGGAGTGTGGACACGATGGTCACCTGACAGAATCTAATGGCGATTGTGCTTTATGCGATTACCTTCTTGCTAACAATCATTATCAGCCAAATTACTCCTTTATTGGAATCGCCAATTGGAGTGAGCCAGTTAAGCTAGTAGATTTTCGATGTTACCCGCAGTCGCGCTACACATTTGGATATTCGGGTCGAGGACCTCCCGCTAGAGTCTAAAATTCTGACTCAATAAACGCGCAATCATCTTAAGTATACAAGCAAGATGAGCGTAATTCTATATCCAAAACAAAAACTAAATAATCATGAAGAAATCATTTCATGCTGCATGGACAATTATGCTCTGTGCAACAATAATCACTTTAGGATCGTGTAAAAAGGATGACGACCTACCCGAACTACCACAACCCGTGGTCAATGAACCAGAAGAAATAACGACTGTAGAGTTGCATTTTACAGAAACGGCAAGTAGCGCCCATATACATGCTTCATGGGCCGATACAGATGGTCCAGGTGGGGCCGACCCTGTTATCGAAAGTATTACCCTAGATTCAGGTTCTACCTACAATGTAGAGGTACTATTTTTAGATGAATCAGGTGATGTAGCAGAAGACATCACGGCAGAAATCAAGGAGGAAGACGATGATCATATCATTTGCTTTGAACCAGAAGGTGGTCTGGAGAGTATTCTGGCGATAACACGCACAGATTCGGATGGAACGTATGAGGTAGGACTTGAGTCAAATTGGGTTGCAACGAATAAAGCTTCTGGTGAATTGCACCTTTCGCTTAAGCACCAACCTGATGGACTAAAAGATGGCTCTTGTGCTCCTGGTGAGACCGATATAGAAGTTCATTTCGATATAACTATTCAATAAAATAATGATGAAGAATTACATATTTATCCTGGGGCTTATCTCATTGGTGAGCTTTACCAGTTGCAACAAAACCAATTCCCTGTCAAAGCGACTTAGTGGAGAAACATGGAAGGTGACTTCCCTTATTATAGATGGAGAAATAGAGGAAGAAGATCATCTTCCCGAATTCACTTTTGATGAATGCGATATTTACGATGAGGTCTGTATGGCTGAATGGCATATTGAGGATGAGCATGCTGAGTTCGCGTGGCAGTTTGATGAGAAGGGAACAATATTTACCATTTCGAATCAAACTACAGCAGAGCATGATCACGATCATGAGGAGGAGGAAGAAGAGCATGAAGAAGAACATGTTGAACCTGTTGATCAATGTCAGGATTTAAGTGGCACTTATGATGTAGATGAAATGGATAATAAGGTCATGAAAATTTCAAGTAACACTACAATTGGTCATGACGGAGTTAAGGTGGTCATAGAACTAGAGCGCGTTTAATCCGAAATTTATATCGGTTTTGAAATGAAGGTGCCCCAAAGTGGGGCACCTCTTTTCTAACGAATGTCATTCTAGTAACGAATCAAATACGCTGTTGAAAATCAGGAGGCAGTTTGTACTTAGAAGGTTTGTGAGAATCGGACGACAAAGTTGCGTCCCATTTCGTCTGCAAAGTATCTATAACGATTAAGGTAGCTTCTATATTGAGTGCTGAATAGATTATTGATTTCCAGATTGAAATGGGTCTCGCCGTGTGCCGCAGCTCTTGTTATTCCCGAAATAATATTTGTCAGTATGTACGCTTCTGGTGGTTGCACGTAATCGCTATTTGATGGCACACGCCACTGTTTGTTTACCCATTGAATACTCGGTTTAGCAAACAGTTTAAACCCATCTATTTCGTGATTAAATTCCAAGCTTAATGATGTCTGATCGGCAGGCATTAAGGCAATCCAACTACCATCCTTGAGATTTCTAGCCCGAAGAATAGATGTGCTTGATTCTACGGCAAGCCATTTCAGCGTTTTGTATCTGATCCGATTGTCTAATCCGTATAGTATGGCATCCGTCTGCCGATATGCATAAGTTGGGAATGCACCACGAATGGTTAGTGTAGCCGGAAATTCCGGAGCCAAATAAATAAAGCCTTCCATCATGTTAGCAAAGAATTCAGTCTCAAATTGAATTTTCTTATTTGAATAAGCCAATGCCATGCTGGCATTGTATGATACTTCTTGCGCCAGGTTTGTATCCCCAATTTCAAAAGTTGCTGCTCCGTGGTGTAGTCCGTTACTGTAAAGTTCGCTCACATTTGGAGGTCGCCATGCAGAGGCCAAGTTTGTTCGCCAATTCCAATATTTGGCAATGCGCTTTTCTAGACCTACCGAAATAGATGGCTGTTGATATTCGTAATCAATAGTTCTGACTTTATCTCCTTCTCGCTGGTATACACGCTGTAATAAACAGTCAAATCGAACCCCAGCTTCAACGATCCATTTATTCGATAGGCGCCATTGATCAATCACATAGATACCTGCAGCCCATTTGCGGAAATTGGGAATAAAATACCTCCCCTCGTAGGTGTTCTTTTGGGTCAACATTGATGCTCCAATTTGGAACCAGTGGTTTTCCCAACCTTTCTCCTCCCATCCAAGATCTAATGAATGAGTTGCGATTTCGAATTGTAGGCCTGGCTTTATGGACTCTAAACTCCGGTGCCTATCAAATTCTTGACGTAAATTGTATTGTCGACCATACACAAAACTCAGTTTTCCTTCTTTTCCGGCATTTAGGAAACCATCCACTTTTGTGAGTTCATGTTCTACCCGTTGATAAGGGCGGTCAATTTTGTATTCGAAGCCGGAACTATCCAGTGGTGAATCAGCTTCAAATGCACGTTGAAGATCGGTGAGGTTGCCGATATGGCTCGCGGAAAACATGCCCAAATTCGTATTAAATTGGCTGTAATATGCAGTAATACCCTTGACGCTATCTGCAAGTGTTGTTGTCAAGGAAAAGTTCCATTCTTCCACACCAGTGTTTTTTAAGTAATAATCAGGAGCATTAACGTTACCCAGTTTCTTTAGTGAACCCTGCGCCCTCCAACGAAATGCTTTCAAAGATTTAAACTTTCCATCTAAATATGCACTGGCGTTTCCACCTAGTCCGTTGGACTGTCCAACGAGTGTGACTCCTCCTCCAACTCCAAAGCTGTCAGGCATTGGTTTGGGATTTACAATCACCACTCCGCCAATCGCATCTGGCCCATATTTAACGCTACTTGCACCTTTAATTACCGCTAGTTCATCTGCAATGGCTTGGTCAATTTCAGGTGCATGCTCATTACCCCATTGTTGTCCCTCTTGGCGAACACCATTGTTCATTACCAATAGACGATTACTATGCAACCCATGAACGATTGGTTTAGATATGGTGGCCCCAGTCGAAAGATTGTTTACTCCGGTAATTCCTTCAAGTGCTTGACCCAAGGTTTGTCCTGATTTCCTCTCTAATTCGGGTACTTGTGTTTCAATTAATGCAACCGATTCCCTTTTTCGTTCTTCGTTGATTGACACCATGTTTAGCAATTCCATATGGTGCTCTGGATAGAAATTGTGTTCAGTGTTTTTGGTAACATGCAGGGTGTCATATATGGTTTCACACCCTACATGTGAGCACGCAAGAATAAGCCTTCCTGGACAAACCTTTGAAAGAGAATAGGCACCTGATGTATCGCTCATTGTCGCTATACCTTGCCCAATCACTTGTATGTTGGCAAAGGACAATGCGCTGCCATCATGCTCGTCAATGATACGTCCAGAAATGGACAAATCGCATTGATTTTGAGCATGTTGCGTCAAAGACATAGCAAGAAATAGAACACAGGCAAAAAGGCGCTGCATTTGATCTTAGATTGAATAAATAGATTGGAAAACTGATTCGCAAAGAACCAGCAAATGAAAGTTGACTGGAATCAAGTCAACTTTCTGTTCGGATTATGAAATGTCGCTGGGCGGACCCCGGCCAAAATCAAGTAAAAGAAAACTGTGAAATTTTTTCTCAATCGGTTTGTCAAATTGGATAGATGTCTTATCTGCCGTTTTGTGTTCAGCCTTATCAACAAACTTGAGGACTGGATAATTTGGCACTGTAAGCTGACAGAAAGCACATTCATCGCTGTTGTCCATCAAATGATGGTGATCTTCACAGGCACTTGCATTACCATCATGAAATAACCGCAAATGACATATGTCAACTGAATTGGCTTCATGCGTTTCTGCACAAAGACCTTCATGATGACCGTGTTCGTGAACAACTTCAGGCGAAACACCTAAAAGCACAATCGATGCGGCAATAAAGCCTAGTAAAACCCCATGGAATAATAGATTCAATTCTATGCAAAGATAGTCTTAGAACTTTACACGTCCAATCTTACCTGATCTGCCAGTTCCAATGAGTGTATTTCCAATCGAGATACAGCTGTAATAGCCTTGGTCACTGATCACTTCCCAGGTTTGACCCTCATCATAGCTAATGTCTGTTCCAGATCGTCCAGTTGCGATAGCTGTACCATCTTCCATAAACGCAACACAGGAGCGATAGCCATTTGGGAAGATAGATGGTTCTTGCCAATTGATACCACCATCCATTGTAAATGCGGCATTGTTCAAAGCTCGGGTAGAATCGACATAGTCTCCTCCTACCAAAATGCCATGCGTGTCGTCTAGAAAGGCCATGGAAAAAATACCTGAACTTGGGGCGCTCAAAAGAGGTGTTGAGTTTGCTGTCCAGCCATTCAGCGCACTTGTATTAAAAACGCGTGATTCATTTGCCCCTCCAGTTGCAATCCAGATGGCCGACTTGCCAAGTACAATGCCAGTTCCACTTGCGGCAAACCCAGCTTCTCCTTCTAATGTTTCTGGCATTAAGCTCTGATTATATGAAGTCCAAGTTTTACCCGAATCACTTGTTTCAAGCATGGCTAGTTTACCATCAACAGGATCGCCATAGGCTATTCCTCTTGCGCCATTAAAATCTATTCCGTCAAAAAACACCGATGAATTTGTGTCTTCATAGCTAAGATTCCAATTGAGTCCGTGATCCTCGGTATAATAAATTCTTAGGCCATTTCCAGAGCTCATGACCACCGCAAAATCTTTGTCAAATGCCTCAACATCTCTAAAATCAATTCCATCACAATTGGGAATTTGAAATTTATCCCATCTAGCGCCTGTATCAATACTCCTTATTACTGTGCCATCTATTCCACTGGCCCAGATAGTGCCATCAGCAGCAGCATCGAGTCCACGTAGATGTGATTTTGTAGGGGATTCAATCGAAAGCCAAGTTTTAATGGAAATATTGCTTTCCAAAGAATTGGTTTGTGGCGCATTACACTGAGTCAGTATAATCAATGACAATAGGAAAATGAGGTTTTTCATGCTGGAACAATATGGCAAAAAAAAAGCCGCTTCGTATGAAGCGGCTTTTTGATTTTTAATGTGACTTACATTTTCGAAATACGCTGAACATATGTTTTATCATTAACCTTGACCGATAGGATATATATACCTGAGCTGAAAGATGAGATATCAATTACCT